>NZ_LZMJ01000076.1:0-47903 GCF_001665495.1 Rhodococcus sp. 852002-51564_SCH6189132-a | reverse complement strand
CCCCTCCCCCCCCCCCCCCCCCCCCCCCCCCCCCCCCCCCCCCGGGGGGGGGGGGGCCGCCCCCCCTCCCCCCCCCCCGGGCCGCCCCCCCGCCCCCCCCCCCCGCGGCCGTCGTCCGACGTCAGGTACTCGACGTCGGCGAGGGTGAAGTCGTAACCCAACTACTTGCCGGGCTTCACACCGGTGATCATGACGTTGTAGAAGAAGCTACGGGGCACGACGTGCTCGAGGATGTTCTCGTCGACCCAGCTCAGCGCCTTCCAGCCACCGAAGGCGAACTTCGCCCAGTTCCAGCCCAGCTTCTCCTGCGGGACGGCGGCCTCGAAGGTGCGCACCGGCCAGCCGAGCAGGGCCGCGGCGAACTCCTCGCTCGACGCCTTGACCTCGACGGCTCCGGCCGAGGAGGCCAGCTTCTCGAGATCGGAAGGATCGAAGGTGTGCAGATCGACGACGGCCTCGAGGGCGGCCGCCCGGGAGGACTCGTCGAGCTCGGTCTGCGGACGACGCCAGTCGCGCAGGAAAGGCAACTTGGTGATGTTGGTGGTGGCCTCCCACGTGACCCGGCCGAGCATGCGGGCGTAGAAGTTGCCGATCGTGCTGGGCTCACCGGCGAAGACGAAACGGCCGCCGGGCTTGAGCACGCGCAGCACCTCGCGCAGCGACTGCTCGACGTCCGGGATGTGGTGCAGCACGGCATGGCCGACCACGAGGTCGAAGGTGTCGTCGTCGTACGGAATGGTCTCGGCGTCGGCAACGCGGCCGTCGACGTCGAGGCCGAGATTCTCGGCGTTGCGGAGCGCGACCTTCACCATGCCGGGCGACAGGTCGGTCACCGAACCGGTCTTCGCGACCCCACCCTGCATGAGGTTGAGGAGGAAGAAGCCCGTGCCGCAGCCGAGTTCGAGTGCGCGCTCGTAGGGCAGCGGCTGATCGCCGGCCGCGGCGACGAACCGCCCCTTGGCGTAGTCGATGCACCGCTCGTCGTACGAGATGGACCATTTCTCGTCGTACGTCTCGGCTTCCCAGTCGTGGTAGAGCACCTGGGCTAGCTTGGTGTCCTCGAGCGCGGCTGCGACCTCTTCGGCAGTGGCGTGCGGATTCGGCGCGGGGTCGACCCCGTCGGTCCTGCTGGCAGTCATGCGGTGATCCTACTCATCGGTAAGCTGTGGACAAGTGCAGGTGCCGGTCGGCATCACTCGCCGACGAACTTCGCCTTGCCCGGCCCGTTCTCGATGAACGATTCGAGGCCGATGGTGCGGTCCTTCGTGGCGAACAGCGCGGCGAAGACGTGCTGTTCGATCTTCAGACCCGTATCCAGATCGGTGTCGAGGCCCTGGTCGATCGCGGCCTTCGCAGCGGCGAGCGCGCGCGAGGCGGCGCCTGTGAACTGCCCGGCCCAGCGACGCGCAGCCTCGTAGACGTCGTCGGGGGCGACGACCTCGTCGACCAGACCGATCGACAGGGCTTCGTCGGCGCCGACGAAACGACCGGTGAAGACGAGATCCTTCGCCTTCGCCGGGCCGACGAGCCGAGCCAGTCGCTGGGTGCCGCCGCCACCGGGGATGATGCCCAGCAGGATCTCGGGCGTGCCGAGCTTGACGTTGTCGCCGACGATGCGCCGGTCGGCGCCGAGGGCGAGTTCGAGGCCACCACCGAGGGCGTAGCCGGTGATCGCGGCGACGGTGGGCTTGGGGATGTCGGCGATCGACCCGAGGGCCGACTGCAGGTCGCCGACGATCTCGCTCATCTGCACGTAGCTCAGGTCGGCCATCTCCTTGATGTCGGCGCCGGCCGCGAACACCTTCTCGCCGCCGTAGACGATCACCGACTTCACGTCGGACCGGACGGTCGCCTCGCGCGCAGCGGCCCGGATCTCCTCCTGGAGCTGCCGGTTCAACGCGTTCATCGGAGGGCGGTCGAGACGGATGGTGCCGATGCCGTCGGAGACGTCGAGGGTCACGAATTCAGCCATGGTCCTCAGCCTAGATGTCGGAGCGCTGGGCCCACGGATGAGTACCGACCTCGTAGTAGGCTTCGTCCCCGTCGAACGCGATGTGGACCGCCCCGTCGCGACGGCTGATGATCGGCAGGATCGGCTCGATGACCGGATCCGCCGCCATGAGGTCGGCGACCGTGGCGAAGCCCGACAGGATCGACAGCTGACTCCACGTGGGCGGGAGCAGGATGCACCGGCCCGACCGCCAGTCGGCGAGGGCCTCCTCCGCGGTCTGCCACTGCACCAGATCGGTCTCGCTGGTGTTGCCGTCGGCCCGCTGTCCTTCCGGTACCGCGGCGACGAAGAAACGCGTATCGTAGCGGCGCCGCTCCCCCAGCGGGGTGATCCAGTTCGCGTGGGGACGCAGCAGGTCGGCGCGCAGCACCAACTGTTCCTTCTCCAGGAAGTCGCCGAAGGACAACTCGCGCGCTTCCAGCAGACGACGCGCCTCCGCGTAGTCACCGGTGTCGGCCACCACCGAATCCTCGGTGGGTCCGGCGAGCAGCACGCCGCACTCCTCGAAGGTCTCGCGCACGGCCGCGAGCACCAGCGCACGGGCCTGCGCCTCGCCGATACCGAACCGCTCGGCCCACCAGGTCACGTCCGGTCCGGTCCACCGCACCTCGGCGTCGGTGTCGGAAGTGTCGACACCGCCGCCGGGGAAGACGGTCATGCCGCCGGCGAAGTCCATGCCGACGACACGACGCTGCAGGAACACCTCGACGCCGCGCGCAGAGTCCCGCACGAGCATCACGGTGGACGCGTCGCGGATGGGTACCGCGGTGGGATCGAAGGTGGATGCCGAGCGATTGTTGGCCATGGCCTCAACCTAACCGATCGGTCCCGGCACCACCCGACCCGGAGTCACCGGCGGTGCCGTCCCGCCTGGCGGGTGCGGCGGGCGAAGAACCGGTCGTCGACCTTGTCGAGCGAGATGGACTGACTGAACGCCGCGCTGAGGTTCTCAGCGGTGATCACGTCGTCGAGCAGGCCCTGGGCGACCACACCGCCCTCCTTCAGGAGCAGTGCGTGCGTGAAGCCCGGCGGGATCTCCTCCACGTGATGGGTGACGAGCACGATCGCAGGGGCATCCGGGTCGGCCGCGAGCGTGCCGAGCCGGGCCACGAGTTCCTCGCGACCGCCGAGGTCCAGACCGGCCGCGGGCTCGTCGAGCAGCAGCAGTTCGGGGTCGGTCATGAGCGCCCGGGCGATGAGCGCACGCTTGCGTTCACCCTCCGACAGCGTCCCGTACAGACGGTCGGCGAGATGTTCCGCGCCGAGGCTCTCGAGCATCTCCACCGCGCGGCTCGTGTCGATGTCGTCGTACTGCTCGCGCCACCGGCCCAGCACGCCGTAGCCCGCGGAGAGCACGAGATCGGTGACCTTCTCGTCGTTCGGCACCCGGTTGGCCAGGGCCGCGGAGGACAATCCGATCCGGGGTCGTAGTTCGGACAGATCCGTCTTTCCGAACGTCTCCGCGAGGACGTGCGCGGTGCCGGAGGTGGGGAACGTCTCGGCCGCCGCGACCCGCAGCAGCGAGGTCTTTCCTGCCCCGTTGGGTCCGAGAACCACCCAACGTTCGTCGAGTTCCACCTTCCAGGTCACGGGACCGACGAGGACGTTCCCGCCGCGTCGGACCACTACGTCGTCGAATTCGATGAGCAAATCGGGATCAGGTTGTGCCACGCGGACCATCTTCTCTTACGCCCGAGCCCGAAACGCGGCAGGATCGGTTCCCGTGTCGTCCTCCGCATCCGAATCTGCTGTCGTGTCCGGCTCGGTCGCGCTCCCCGACCGGGCCGCCTTCCCGCTCGGCCCCACCCCGGTCGACGGTGGGACACGCTTCGCCGTCCACGCCCCGCACAGCGACCGCGTCCAGGTCTGCCTCGTCGACGACGACGGGAACGAACACCGCGTGGACCTGCCCGACCGCACCTACGGGGTCTGGCACGGGGTGGTCCCCGGCGTCGGCGCCGGGCAACGGTACGGCTACCGCGCCTACGGGCCGTGGCAACCGCAGTGGGGGTTGCGCACCAACCCGCACAAGATCCTGCTCGACCCGTGGGCCCGCCGGATCGTCGGCGACGTCGGTGATCCGGACCGGCTGATCCCCCACCAGGGTGACCCGTTCGGTGCGATGTCGAGCACCGACTCGCTCGGCCACACACCTCTGTCGGTGGTGACCCCCGTCCTGACGCCCATGCACGACAAACCACGCGTGCCGTGGGAGAACACCGTCGTCTACGAACTGCACGTCGGTTCGTACACGGCCCGTCACCCGCTCGTGCCGCCGGAACTGCGCGGCACCTATCTCGGACTCGCCCACCGGTCGGTGATCGACCACCTGGTGGGGCTGGGAGTGACGACGGTCGAACTGCTCCCCGTGCAGGCCTTCGTGACCGAGCCGTCGGTGCGTGCGCGGGGGATGCGCAACCACTGGGGCTATTCGACCGCCTCGTACTTCGCGCCGCATCCCGCCTACGCCGTCACGCCCGGCAACGAGATCGCCGAGTTCCGAACGATGGTCGACGCCTTCCACAGCGCCGGGCTCGAGGTGCTGCTCGACGTCGTCTACAACCACACGTGCGAAGCATCGGTCGACGGTCCGAGTCTGTCCTGGCGCGGTCTCGACGCGCCCGGCTACTACCTGCTCGACGCGCACGGACGGGACATCGACCTGACGGGGTGCGGCAACACCCTCGACGCGTCCTCACCGATCGTCGTGCGGATGGTGTGCGACAGCCTCCGGTACTGGGCGGACGTGATGGGGGTGGACGGCTTCCGCTTCGACCTCGCCAGTGCGCTGGCCCGTCCCCGCGGTGGGGCCTTCGATCCGCGAGCGGCACTGCTCACCGCGATCGTCACCGATCCCGTCCTCTGCGACGTCAAGCTCGTCGCCGAACCGTGGGACGCCACCGCACACGGTTACCAGCTCGGGAACTTCGGCGCGCAATGGGCCGAATGGAACGACCGCTACCGCGACACGGTCCGCCGCTACTGGGCGGGACGTTCCGGGATCCGCGAGATGGCGTCGCGGCTCACCGGTTCGGAGGACCTCTACGACAGGAACATCCGGCAGCCGTGGATGTCGGTCAACTTCGTCACCGCCCACGACGGTTTCACCCTCGCCGATGCGGTCTCGTACGAGCGCAAGCACAACGACGAGAACGGTGAGGAGGGCCGGGACGGGTCGAACAACAACGAGTCGGTGAACCACGGGGTCGAAGGGCCGACCGACGATCCGGAGATCCTCGCCGCCCGCGACCGGCACATCCGGGCGATGCTCGCGACGCTGCTGTTGTCGACGGGCACACCGATGCTGCTCGCCGGCGACGAGTTCGGGCACACGCAGAACGGCAACAACAACGCCTACTGCGTCCCCGTGGACGTCCCCGTCCGCGACGCCTGGCCGCTGGACTGGGAGCACGCCGACCGTGCGCGAACGGATTACGTGCGCGAACTGCTCCGCCTGCGCACGCGCGTCCCGGTGCTGCGGCAGCGACGCTTCTTCGAGGGCCGCGCCCGGTCCGTGGGCTATCCCGATCTCGTGTGGTTCGGCATCGAGGGGATCGAACTCGACGAGGATGCGTGGCAGGACGACAGTCGCCGCACGCTGCAGGGCTGGGTCGACGGCTCGCAACTCGGCACCGTGACCCGCACCGGCGTCACTCTCGAGGACAGCAGCGGGCTGTTCGTTCTGCATTCGGGCGACGCCGCCACGGTGACCCTCGCCGGACCCGAGTGGTATTGCGGCAACATCGTGTGCGTCTTCGATTCGAGTGCCCCCGACGGCAGGCCCGCGGACACCTCCCCGATGCGGGTGGGAAGTTCGTACCCGGTCGACGGTCCGACGGTGCTGATCTTCTGGATCGCGGACGACGGACCCATCGAGCAAGGATGATCCACGGCGGCACGACGCCGGTGGAGGTCAGGCTCGTTCGTCGACCGTGCCGGGCACCGCGATCACGGTGATCGAACCCGGGGCCACCTCGGTGAAGCCCGCGTCGCGGACCGCGACGGCCGTGCCGGCTTCCACGCGGGCGAGCAGCTCGCGCCAGGTGGCCTCGTCCGCATCGCGGACGGCACACGGGAATCCGTCGGAAGCCCAAGCGCGTGCGGTGTCGACGTCCAGTGCCCCCGCGAACAGCATCGCAGCATGACCGACCTGCGCGGCCGCCTTGCCGACGGTCATCTCGAGGTCCTTCTGCACCCAGAGGACCGGAACGCCGTCCGCCGGTGGGGGCGGATCGTCGTGGGGCAGGTCGGTGCCACCGATCTGCAGGCGGGAGATGCGCGGGTCCAGTTCCCCCACCGGGCCGGGCACGAACGCCCGGGCCTGGGCACCGGCGTGGTCGACGGTGACTCCGTCGACGTCCTGCGCGGCACGCCAGTGCGCTCCGCGGGCGCGGCGGGCGACCTTCCGGATCCGCGCGTCGTTCCATGCGAGGAAGGGTTCCTGCCACGGACCGGGTTCGCCGTCCGGGCCGGGACCGACCCGCGGGTCGAAACACAGTGCCACGGTGGCCATCGCGGCGGCTTCGAGCACCGCACTGCGGGCGGGTGGATCGACCTTGGGGATGTGCAGCACAATCGGCATCGCCTGCACCTTCGCCGGATCCTCCGGGTCGGGCCGGTGCCCGTAACCGCGGGTGAGTACGCCGTGGCGCTCGGCGAAACCCGGATCCGAGGCCGGGTCGAAGACCCGATCGGGTGCGGCCTCGAAGACCGGCTCGGGCGCCGTGTCCGCGAAGTCGGGGTCCAGCTCAGACACTGCCGTCGATCGGGACGCGGCGCAGGGTTCCGTCGACGCGGTCGGCCGCCTCGATCTCCTCGCGGGTGACGCCGAGGACGAAGAGCACCGCATCGAGGTAGGGATACGACAGGGCGGTGTCGGCGACCTCGCGCAAGGCCGGCTTGGCGTTGAACGCGACGCCCAGGCCCGCGGCCGAGAGCATGTCGATGTCGTTGGCACCGTCGCCGACCGCGACGGTCTGCTCGACCGGCACGCCCGCCTCGTCGGCGAACTCGCGGAGGGCGCGTGCCTTGGCGGCGCGGTCGACGATGTCGCCGACCACTCGCCCGGTGAGCTTGCCGTCGACGATCTCGAGCGTGTTGGCGCGGACGAAGTCGAGTTCGAGTTCGTGTGCGAGCGGGTCGATCACCTGACGGAAGCCGCCCGAGACGACGCCGCAGCGGAAGCCGAGCCGACGCAACGTCCGGATCGTGGTGCGGGCACCGGGAGTGAGTTCGAGCTGCTCGGCGACCTCGTCGATGACGGTCGCCGGCAGACCCGCGAGGGTCGCGACGCGTTGTTCGAGGGACTGCGCGAAGTCGATCTCACCGCGCATCGCAGCCTCGGTGACCTCGCGGACCTTGTCCTCGACACCGGCGTGCGCGGCGAGCATCTCGATGACCTCGCCCTGGATGAGCGTGGAGTCGACGTCGAAGACGATCAGGCGCTTGGAACGACGGGCGAGACCGCCGCGCTCCACCGCGATGTCGACGTCGAGGCCCGCGGCGAGTTCGACGAGGGCGTGCCGCAGCGCGGCGTCGGCCTCGACGCTGGTGTCGGGCGCGGTGATCATCAGCTCGAGGCCGGTGAGCGGGTAGTCGGCGATGCCGCGGATCGAATCGATGTTCGCGCCCTGGGCCGCGAGGGTGCGGCCCACCGATCGCAGCGCCTTGGCACTGACCGGGCTGCCCAGCACGACGACGGCGTGGGTCGAGACGGTGCGGGCGCCGCGCTCGGCACCGATCTGGACGTCGGCGTGCATGCCGATGGTGGCCATCGCGGACTCGACCTCGTCCTGCATCGCTTCGACATCGGTCGGGCAGACGAGGAGGACACCGAGGGTGAGCCGGCCACGGATCACGACCTGTTCCACATCGAGGAGGTCGACGTCGTGCCGCGTCAGCGCTGCGAAGAGCACCGAGGTCACGCCGGGATGGTCAGGTCCGGTCACGGTCACCAGCACCGTGCTGTCAGACGCCACTACGTCTCCGATCGCTTGTCTGTCGAGGTACACACGGACGCACGCGCGTACCGGCTCGCTCGTTCATTGTTGCAGGGCGAACCGCCGCTCCCGTTCGCGGGTCCGGACCCACGGAAAGGCCGAAGCCCCACCCGGTGAACGGGTGGGGCTTCGGTCGATCGTCGATCTGCGCTCAGGCGCGCGGATGGTCGCCGGGGGTACGGTCGGCACCCTCGAGGACGTTGACGTTGTGCTTGTCGCTGCCCGGGCCGACGTGCGCTTCGGCGCGCATCTTCTCGACCATGTGCGGGTAGTGCAGCTCGAAGGCGGGACGCTCCGAACGGATCCGCGGCAGCTCGGTGAAGTTGTGCCGCGGGGGCGGGCAGCTGGTGGCCCACTCGAGCGAGTTGCCGTAACCCCACGGGTCGTCGACGGTGACGACCTGGCCGTAGCGGTAGCTCTTGAAGACGTTCCACAGGAACGGCAGCGTCGACGCGCCCACGACGAAGGCCCCGATCGTCGAGATGGTGTTCAAGGTGGTGAACCCGTCGGAGGGCAGGTAGTCGGCGTAGCGACGCGGCATGCCCTCGTTACCGAGCCAGTGCTGCACCAGGAAGGTGGTGTGGAAACCGATGAAGGTCAGCCAGAAGTGCCAGCGGCCGAGCTGCTCGTCCATCATCCTGCCGGTCATCTTCGGGAACCAGAAGTAGATGCCGGCGTAGGTCGCGAACACGATGGTGCCGAAGAGCACGTAGTGGAAGTGCGCGACCACGAAGTACGAGTCGTGCAGGTGGAAGTCCAGCGGCGGGCTCGCGAGGATGACACCGGTCAGACCACCGAAGAGGAAGGTCACGATGAAGCCGACCGAGAACAGCATCGGCGATTCGAAGGTGATCTGGCCCTTCCACAGCGTGCCGATCCAGTTGAAGAACTTCACACCGGTCGGGACGGCGATCAGGAAGGTCATGAACGAGAAGTACGGCAGCAGCACGGCGCCGGTGGCGTACATGTGGTGCGCCCACACGGCGATGGACAGCGCCGCGATGGCCATCGTGGCGTAGACCAGACCGGTGTAACCGAAGATCGGCTTGCGGGAGAAGACCGGGAAGATCTCCGAGACGATGCCGAAGAACGGCAGCGCGATGACGTACACCTCGGGGTGACCGAAGAACCAGAACAGGTGCTGCCACAGGAGCACACCGCCGGTGGCGGGGTCGTAGATGTGGCCACCGAGGTGACGGTCGACGAACAGGCCCATGAAGGCGGCGGTCAGCAGCGGGAACACGAGCAGGATCAGCAGGCTGGTGATCAGGATGTTCCAGGTGAAGATCGGCATCCGGAACATGGTCATGCCCGGTGCACGCATGCACACCACGGTGGTGATGAAGTTGACGCCACCGAGGATGGTGCCCAGACCCATCACGCCGAGGCCGAGGATCCAGAAGTCCGCACCGACACCCGGGGAGTGGATCTCACTGGTGAGCGGCGTGTACGCCGTCCAACCGAAGTCCGCGGCACCGCCGGGGGTGACGAAGCCGAGCATGACGATCGTCGCGCCGAACAGGTACAGCCAGTAGCTGAAGGCGTTCAGGCGCGGGAAGGCGACGTCGGGGGCGCCGATCTGCAGCGGCAGGATGTAGTTCGCGAAGGCGAACACGACCGGCGTCGCGTACATCAGCAGCATGATCGTGCCGTGCATGGTGAACAGCTGGTTGAACTGCTCGTTCGACAGGAACTGCAGGCCGGGGACCGCGAGCTCGGTGCGCATCAGCAGGGCCATCAGGCCGCCGATGAGGAAGAAGGCGAACGAGGTGACCATGTACATGATCCCCAACATCTTGGGATCTGTGGTCGTGATCATCTTGTAGATGAACGAACCCTTGGGTCCCTGCCGCGGCGGGTACGGCCTTGCTGCAGCTATCTCTGGGACTGGCTGGGGCGCTACGGCAGTCACTAATCCTCCTGAATGCGCGCTCGACCTCGGGCTGGAGGCGAACGGTCTCTGGCTTGCGCTCATCGAATCGTAGACCCTGCCCGAAACGGTCGCCCTCCGGGTCCTACTCACTGTCGTACTCGACTCGCGAGGCTACCTGGAGCGGAGCCGACAACCACAATCCGAGTCTGTGCTGCACCTCACATGCAAGGGCGAGACCAGGTGACCCCACCACGCGCGAACAGCACGGGTTAGGGTGCACTTCCCCCCGCAATCACAGAAGGACGACCCGTGCCTGTTCTCTCCTCCCGACCAGCCCGGTTCGCGGCAGCACTGCTGACCGCCGGACTCCTCGTCGCCGGCTGCAGTTCGGCCGACACCTCCGACGACGCGACCACCGACACCGCGTCCGACTCGGCCGCCGGCTTCCCCCGGACCGTCGAACACTTCCGCGGTTCCACCACGATCGAGAGCGAGCCGACCCGCATCGTCGCGCTCGACACGAGCTATTCCGACGCCGTGCTTCTCCTCGAGGCACCTCTCGTCGGGTACGTCGACTACCGCACCGACGAATTCCCCGACTATCTCGGCGACTCGCAGCAGTACGCGACCGACGCCCCGTGTCCGTCGGCAAGACCGCGGACGTGAGCCTCGAACAGGTGGCCGCGCTCGAACCCGACCTCATCCTCTCGGCGGAGGTGCGCGACGGAGAGAACTACGAGGAACTGTCCGCCATCGCCCCGACCGTCTTCTCCCAGTCGACCGGACCGACGTGGAAGGACAACATCCGCCTCGTCGCGCAGGCCATCGGCAAGGAGGACCTCGCCGAGCAGAAGATCTCCGAGTACGAGGAGCGCGCCGCGGCCATCGGTGCGGACATCAACGCCAAGGCCGGCAACCCGACGATCTCGATCGTCCGCTTCGCCGGTGAACCGACGGCCCGGCTGTACCGCACCACCTCGTTCAGCGGCATCGTGCTCGAGGACGCCGGTCTCGCCCGCCCCGCGAGCCAGGGTCCCGATCCGTCGGATCCGTCGAGCATCATGAACGCCATCAGCCCCGAACTGATCACCGAGGCCGAGGCGGACGTCATCTTCGTCACCACCTACGACCTCGGCGACGGCAAGGCGCAGGCGGCGGCCGAACCCTTCGTCACCAATCCGTTGTGGGAGAACCTGCAGGGACGGAAGGTCGAGGTCGACGACAGCGTGTGGATGATGCCGGTGAGCATCCAGGGTGCGCACCGCATCCTCGACGACCTCGCGGACACCTTCGGCGTCGACCGTCACACGACCGGATAGCCTGAGCCGTCCGATCCGAGCAGCGTCCTACAGGAGTTGGTCCGACGTGTTTTCCGTGCACCGGTCACGAGCAGTACTCGTCGCAGCCGTCGCTGCGGTGACGACAGCCCTGGCCGGATGCTCCACACCTCCCGACGACGACGCATCGGAGATCGTGCGCACCACGACCCGCATTGCCGGTGCGTCGGTCGTGGGCATCGACCGGGACACGTCGACCGCGTGCGCACTCCCCTCCCCGCTCGATCCGGGACAGCCCACCACCGGCACCCGGCCGGTCCTGCACACCGCAGGCCGGTCGGATGTGCCCGCCGACCCGCAGCGGATCGTCGTCCTCGACCCCGCGGCGCTCGACGCGGTGTGCGCCCTGGGGCTGTGGGAGCGCGTCGTGGGAGCGAGCGCCGAGGTCACCGGCCGGCCGGAATATCTCGGTCACGGGATCGGCGAACTCCCGCCCGTGGGTGCCGCGGGCAACCCGGACGTCGCGGCGATCGAGCGCGCACAGCCGGATGTGATCCTCGGCTCCTCCACCGCCCCGGACGTCTACGCCTCCCTCAGCGGCATCGCACCCACCGTGCTGGTCGGGTCCGATCCGGTCTTCTGGAGGGAACAGTTCGTCCGGGTCGGTGAGGCGCTCGGGCGCACGGAGGCCGCACGTCGCGTGCTCGACGACTACGCGACGGCCGCGCGCGATCTGGGCCGCGAGCTCGTGTCGTCCCAGACGCAGGCGTCGATCGTCCGGTTCACGGCCGACGGCCCGACCGTGGAGGGCACCGCGTCGTTCGCGGGGCAGGTGCTCGGCGACGTCGGCGCTGCCCGGCCGCCGGCCCAGCGGTTCGCGGTGGTCGACGGACAACCGTGGCAGGCCGTCGACACGGAGGACCCGGCCCCGGCGGACGGCGATGTGATCTTCGTACGCTTCGCCGGTGAGGACGGACTCGAGGCCGGCAAGGACTACATGCAGACCGACGAGTGGCTCGACCTCGGGGCCGTGCGCGACCTCCGTCTGTTCTCCGTGACCGACGACGTGTGGTCGACCCCCGGACCGGTCGCCGCGCGGGCGATCCTCACCGACCTGACGTACACCCTCAACGGATATTCGAACTGATCGCCGGCCCGACCGGCGGCAGCACGCCTGCCGGTATAGAAACGAGGGCGTGCCGATACCCGATTTCGTCGTCCAGCTCCGCTCACACGTAGGAACCGCTCCCCTGTGGCTGCCGGGGGTGAGCGCGATCGTCACGGACGGCGACGACCGCGTCCTGCTCACCCGCCGCGCCGACAACGGCATGTGGGCCGTGGTGTCCGGCATCCTCGAACCCGGAGAGGAACCGGCGGTCGCCGCGGTCCGGGAGGTGCTCGAGGAGACGGGTGTCGCCGCCGAGATCGTGCGGCTGACGAGCGTCGACGTCACCGCACCCATCACCTATCCCAACGGCGACGTCGCGCAGTACCTCGACGTGTGCTTCCTGCTCCGCGCGACCGGCGGGGACGCACGCGTTGCCGACGACGAGAACCTCGAGGTGGCGTGGTTCGCGCCGGACGACCTCCCCGAGCCACTCACCGAGACGTCGCGTCTGCGGCTCGGGAAGGCGCTCGCCGGGCGTGCGGAGGCCTGGTTCCGTCAGTAGGCAGTGTTGATCGGACCCGGGCTCCACAGACCGCTGCGCGTGACCGTGGCGGTGTCGAGTTCCGCGGTCTCCGTCGACGGATCGATCGGTGTGTACTGCTCGATCGCTCCCCAGTCGCGGTCCCAGTCGTGATCGAGATACGACGGGATCGTGCGGGCCCGCAACAGCTGGTCGGTCCAGCCGAGAGGACCGCCACCGTTGTGGTCCTGCCACAGATCCGTGGAGATAGCACCGATCCGGTCCGGCAGGATCCGGTACTCGGGGATCTCGGCGATGCCGTTGCGGTGCACCATCTGCCGCTGGCACGGGAAATTGAGACCGACAGCCCAGTCCAGCAGGACCGGTGTGTCGCTCCCGACGACCTGCTGCAAAGTCTGCGTCTGCGGCACGCGCGGCGGGGTGAACGCCAGCCACTGTTCGGGCGCGAGATCGTTGTCGGAGGCGACGATCCGCACCGCGTCGACCTCGGCCGGCAGCGTGTCCATCGGGACACGCAGATTCCTCCACGAGGGCGACGGACCGATGTCGATCGGCAACGCCCGTCCCAGCGCGGTCACGCTGCCGTCGGCAGCGGTGGTTCCGTATTCGAGTTCGAGTCGCTGACCGTAGGTTTCGGTGCCGTCGGCGTCGACGGAGAAGATCCGGCCGGCCGCGGCGATCGTGACGAGATCCCCACGCGATCCGGTCGCGTCGGGCTCGGGCAGCCGGAACCAGGCGCTCGTGACGTCGCCGAGGGACGATCCGTGGCTGCCCAGCACCGGCGTGGTCACCGGATCGAGGCCGAACGGCAATGCGACGGTGCTGCCGTTGATTCCGACTCTGCCGGTACCGCCGCCGGTGCCACCGGTACCGCCGGTCGAGCTCTGGTCGTCGTTCGTGTCGACGGTGTTGGCGGTGCCGGCCGAGGCCGAGTCGTCGTCCGGGGTCAGATCGAGCGCGACACCACCCGGCGTGAACCCGTCCCCTCCCCCGGCATCGAGAGCGGAGGCCGCGTCGGCGCCGATGGGGGTGAGCACCGAGGCGTTCGGATCCGTTTCGAGCAGCACGTCGTTCGCGAGCGCACACGAGTTGCCGGTGAGCGTGTCGACGTTGGACCGTGCCACCGAATAGCCCGGGTACTGCGAGATCGCACCCTTGGCCAGTGACAGCACCTCGAACAGCACCATCGCCGCGGCGGCGACGGTCAACGGCGGCACCGCCCACAACCGCGACGGGGTGTCGGTGCGGGTGGAGGCGACGGGGTGGATGTGCCACCACGCGGCCAGCAGCAACGCGACGACCGTCACGGCGAAGAAGACGGTGGAGAAACCGAATCCGGCGACCGACGGCGGCTTGTCCCACCACGGGACCCCGTAGCTCGAGACGTACCACCAGCCGTTGGGGCCGATGAACGACATGGTCACCACGAACGACACCGCCGCGGCGAACAGGGCGCGGTTGCGTCGCGAACGCAACACCGCGGGTCCGGTGGCCACGGCGGCGAGCATCGCCACCGCGGCGGCCAGACCGGCGTAGATACCGAAGTGGTGGGTCCACTTGGTGGGCGCGAACATCATCAGCACCAGCGCGCCGAGGGTGATGCCGACGATGCGGCGGGACGGTCCCTGCGCGGTGCCGGGGATGTGCCCACCGCGGCGCAGCATCGCCACGAGCGCCACCGCCAGGCACAACACCAGGGTGAAGACCGCGAACCTGCGGGCCAGCGAGCCGTCCACGGTGATCTGCAGCAGGTACTGGTAGCGCAGATACTCCTGGAACCACGGCACGTTCGGACCGACGTCGTGCACGTGCTGCATCTCCAGCACCGCCGCGAGGGTCTGGTCGGCGAAGACCGGCACCAGGATCACCAGTCCGGCCGCGAGCATCGGCGTAAGTACCGGCAGCCATCCCAGGGTCTGCGCACGCCGATGGAGGATGCGGGCGATCGGGCGGGCACCGGCGATCAGCGCAGCGAAACAGATGATGCCCGACGGTCCCGCGGTCACGGTGAGCGCGGCGACGAGGATCGCGGCCGCCGCGGGCAGCAGACGCCGGGTGGCGATCGCGCGTTCGACCGAGCACCAGGTGAGCACGACGCCCGTCGCGACGATCGGTTCCGGGCGCAGTCCGTTGTTGAGCGGCAGCCAGAACGCCAGGAAGACCAGCGCCCCGGTCCACAGCGGAAGCCGGTTGCGACGCAGTGCGACGCCGAGACGTGGAGCGACCTCGCGGCTGAGCACCCACCAGCACAGGATTCCGGCGGTCAGTGCCGGTAGCCGCATCCAGATGCTCGCCGTCGAGACCTGGGTCATCAGGGCGAGGACGTCGTAGAAGGGAGTGCCGAAGGGTGCCTCGGGCACACCGAACCACCGGAAGTAGTTCGCCATGTACCCGGCCGCGCCCGCGGCGCGAGCCATTCCGAGCTGGTAACCGTCGTCGGCGGTGTTCGCCCCGATGACGTGCCAGACGAGCAGCGTTCCGACGACCAGCGCGTCGATGCGGGTGAACGACCACCACGACGCCGGCAACAGGCGGCGGTGGCGACGACCGTCGGCGCGGTCGAGCCGGGCCAGCGTCCACAACGCCAGTGCCGTGGCGACCACCGCGACGATCATCGCGACGATCTTCAGCACCGTCGGAGACGTCGTGAAGCGGGTGTCGACGGTCGCGGTGACCGAGACACCGTCGAGTGCGGGACCGGGCAGGTCGGTGAAGATGCCGACGAGCTGGGGCCGCAGGTCTCGGTCGAAGGTCCGCTCCCCTGACGCCGCGGCCGAGCCGGTGATCGTGGCGACGGTGCGTTCCGAGTTCGAGGACAGGGTGACCGAGCAGTCCCCGGCCAGGTCGTCCACCGGCGCGGAGGCGAGCAGTGTGTTGCGGGAGATCACCTCGAACACCGCCGGCCCGTCGTCACCGGCCGGCCGGACACGGGCGATCAGCCCGTAGCGTTCACGGTCGGGAGCTCCTGCGGGAAGTGTGGAGAAGACGGTGCCGCCGTCCGGCAGCGCGTCGCGCACGGACCGGCACTCGATCGTGGCGTCGAGATCGACCGGTGCGTAGGACACCAACGGCGCCGAGATGCCTGCGTTGCTCTCGCTCTGCGGCCAGTCGATGGTCGCAGTGGTCTGCGTCACGGGCAGGAACGGCATCGCGATGGATGCGACGATCCCCACGACGGCGGCGAGCACCGCCCACAGACGGGTCCGCTGCTCGACTGCCCGCCCGCCCGACGGCACGCGTTCGATTGTCACCGGCCGAGGCGAGCCCGACGCTTCTCTTGTCTCGGTCACGAGGAGCGATGCTATCGGGGACGGGCCGGGCCGCGAAAAGCACGCGATCCCGCACACGGGCGCTGCTGCGCCGGTGTACGGGATCGATGCGTTCGGGCCGGTGACAGAGAACGTCTACGTCAGAAGTCCCAGTCGTCGTCTTCTGTGACGACGGCCTTGCCGATCACGTAGGAGCTGCCGGAGCCCGAGAAGAAGTCGTGGTTCTCGTCGGCGTTCGGCGACAACGCCGACAGGATGGCCGGGTTGACGTCCGTCTCGTCCTTCGGGAACAGCGCCTCGTAACCGAGGTTCATCAGCGCCTTGTTCGCGTTGTAGCGCAGGAACTTCTTGACGTCCTCGGTGAGCCCGACCTGGTCGTAGAGGTCGGCCGTGTAGTGGGTCTCGTTGTCGTACAGCTCGAAGAGCAGTTCGAAGACCCAGTCCTTGAGCTCGTCGCGCTCGGCCTGCGTGATCGTCTCGAGCCCGCGCTGGTACTTGTAGCCGATGTAGTAGCCGTGGACGGCCTCGTCGCGAATGATCAGGCGGATCATGTCGGCGGTGTTGGTGAGCTTGGCCCGCGACGACCAGTACATCGGCAGGTAGAAGCCCGAGTAGAACAGGAACGACTCGAGCAGCGTCGAGGCGGCCTTGCGCTTGAGCGGGTCGTCGCCCTTGTAGTAGTCGAGGATGATCTGCGCCTTGCGCTGCAGGTGCTCGTTCTCCTCCGACCAGCGGAAGGCGTCGTCGATCTGGCGGCTCGAGCACAGCGTCGAGAAGATCTGCGAGTAGCTCTTCGCATGCACCGACTCCATGAACGCGATGTTCGTCAGCACCGCTTCCTCGTGCGGGGTCACCGCATCGGGGATGAGCGAGACCGCGCCGACCGTGCCCTGGATGGTGTCGAGCAGCGTCAGGCCCGTGAAGACCCGCATCGTCAGTTCCTGCTCGTACTCGGTGAGCGTGCCCCACGACTGGATGTCGTTGGAGACCGGCACCTTCTCCGGGAGCCAGAAGTTGCCGGTGAGGCGATCCCAGACCTCGGCGTCCTTGTCGTCGGGGACGCGGTTCCAGTTGATCGCGGAGACGCGATCGATGAGTTTGACGCGCACGCCGTCGGCCGGCGAGTGTGCTGCTGCAGTCATCGGTTACCTACCTGAATTGTGTGCTGATGCAAAGACTGTCGTGGAGCAGGGTCACAACATGCAGGAGACGCAACCCTCCACCTCGGTGCCCTCGAGCGCCATCTGCCGCAGGCGGATGTAGTACAGGGTCTTGATTCCCTTGCGCCACGCGTAGATCTGCGCCTTGTTCACGTCGCGGGTGGTGACGGTGTCCTTGAAGAACAGTGTCAGCGACAGCCCCTGGTCGACGTGCTGCGTCGCAGCAGCGTAGGTGTCGATGATCTTCTCGTAGCCGATCTCGTATGCATCCTGGAAGTACTCGAGATTCTCGTTCGTCATGTAGGGCGCCGGGTAGTAGACACGCCCGATCTTGCCCTCCTTGCGGATCTCGATCTTCGACGCGACCGGGTGGATCGAGCTCGTCGAGTGGTTGATGTACGAGATCGAACCGGTGGGCGGAACCGCCTGCAGGTTCTGGTTGTAGATGCCGTGCTTCTGCACGGACTCCTTCAGCTCGCGCCAGTCCTGCTGCGTGGGGATCGCGATGTCCGACTCGGCGAACAGCTGACGGACCCGCTCAGTGGCCGGCTCCCACACCTGATCGGTGTACTTGTCGAAGAACTCACCCGAGGCGTACTTCGACTCCGGGAAGCCCTTGAAGTACGAGCCGCGCTCGATCGCGATCTTGTTCGACGCACGCAGGGCGTGGAACAGCACGGTGTAGAAGTAGATGTTCGTGAAGTCGACGCCTTCTTCGGACCCGTAGAAGATGTGCTCGCGGGCGAGGAAGCCGTGCAGGTTCATCTGGCCGAGGCCGATGGCGTGGGATTCGTTGTTGCCCCGCTCGATCGACGGCACCGACGAGATCGTCGTCTGGTCGGAGACGGCCGTCAGGCCGCGGATGGCGACCTCGATGGTCTGCGCGAAGTCGGGCGAGTCCATCGTCTTCGCGATGTTCAGCGAGCCGAGGTTGCACGAGATGTCCTTGCCCACATGACTGTAGGACAGGTCGTCGTTGAACTCCGAGGGAGTCGAGACCTGCAGGATCTCCGAGCACAGGTTCGAGTGCGTGATCTTGCCGGCGATCGGGTTGGCCCGGTTCACCGTGTCCTCGAACATGACGTAGGGGTAGCCCGACTCGAACTGCAGCTCGGCGACGGTCTGGAAGAACTCGCGCGCCTTGATCTTCGACTTGCGGATGCGCTTGTCGTCGACCATCTCGTAGTACTTCTCGGTGACGTCGATGTCGGCGAAGGGCTTGCCGTAGACGCGCTCGACGTCGTACGGCGAGAACAGGTACATGTCCTCGTTCTTCTTCGCCAGCTCGAAGGTGATGTCGGGGATGACGACGCCCAGCGAGAGGGTCTTGATGCGGATCTTCTCGTCGGCATTCTCACGCTTGGTGTCGAGGAAGCGGTAGATGTCGGGGTGGTGCGCGTGCAGGTAGACCGCACCGGCACCCTGACGGGCACCGAGCTGGTTGGCGTAGGAGAAGGAGTCCTCGAGCAGCTTCATGATCGGGATGACGCCGGAGGACTGGTTCTCGATCTTCTTGATCGGAGCGCCGTGCTCACGAATGTTGCTGAGCAGCAAGGCGACACCGCCACCGCGCTTGGACAGCTGCAGTGCGGAGTTGATGGAGCGGCCGATCGACTCCATGTTGTCCTCGATGCGGAGCAGGAAGCAATTGTGCACCACAGCGCCGCGAATCGTATAGGTATGTGTGCCCTCGACGTGCAGGTTGTACACCTTGCTCGGCGTCTCGTCGGTCTTCGCGATCTCACGGATTCCGTAGACATGACGCCCGTGCGCCACCTGATAGGTCGTGCGCTTGGCGCCCTTCCGCCCGACATAGTTGTGCAGGTTCTTGCCGACGTCGAAGATGAAGTCTTCGTTGGTACCGGGCACCCCGGGGACGAACACATGGCCCGTCACATTGCCCGCCTGGTTGATGTACTGGCGAACGACCGACACGATGCCCAGGCGGCGCAGGATCAACTGCACCTGATCCACCAGTTCCGGATTGACGAGATCGAGGATCATGCCGCCATTGGTGCTGCAGCCGTCGCCCCTGAACAAGCCCGCAAGCAGACCGCGCTGAAACTCTTCATCGGCAGTCATGACATCGCGCGTCAGGCGTTTCGTACTGTAACCGGTCCCGGCAAGCGACAGCAGCAATGACGCCACCACCTTGCTGTTGCAACCCATCTTGGTCGAGTGGTCCGACTGGTTGGTGGACTGAGAGAGTTCGACGCCGAATACTTGCTTGAACGCCGCCGCCAGATCTGCCTGGTACTCGACCTCGTGTGCACCGAGAGCGAAGTGAACACCATTGGGTTGCACACCGTCGACACCCGCACGCTTGGATACGTAGCCCTCGGCAACATACCAGCCGAGAATCAGTCCGAACTCGTACGATTCCTCGACGTATCGGTTGACACCGACGAAGCGCTGACTGTGACGCTGCTTGTTCCGATGCTTGGCATCAACGTTCACCTTACGAATCAGACCATCGACCTCTTCGTACAGTCCATTACCAACATGGTCCATGAGGTCGAAAACGCGCTTGTCGCGCTCACCCAACGGCGCCGCGGTGACAATGAAGTCGGTCGGGCGCACGTCCTGGGCAGCGAGCCATACGAAACCGTTGAAGGGATCCGCTCCATCGCCGTCGATCAAGGTCTCGACATCACGCTCGGTCCACACCAGGATAGGATGCTCCGGAGTGCACCGAATCGGCTCTTTGTGCCCGAAGTGCGAAATCGACACCAAGGCTTGATCATTCGGGTTCTCGATCAGCTCCTCGACCGCGTGGTACGCCCCGTCGTGCGACAGGACCAGATCCCCCGCCTGCAGGGTCTCGATAGCCCGCTGCCCGTCGATCGTGTCGATGAGCGTACCGGCGGGAAAGCACGAAACGGGCTCGCCGCGCTGCTTCTTGCCCGAGTTGAGGAAGGTCGGGGTGGCCGGCTGGAAACGACCCGAGATGATCTCGTCGACGAGGTGCCGGGCGAGGATCTCGTCGCCGTCGGCGAGCGTCAGCGCGACCATGCACACACGGTCCTCGAAACGCTCGAGGTAGCGCTTGCCGTCGAACGTCTTGAGCGTGTACGAGGTGTAGTACTTGAACGCACCGAGGAAGGTCGGGAACCGGAACTTCTTCGAATATGCGTGCTCGAACAGCGATTTGACGAATGCGCGCGAATACTTCTCGAGCACCTCGGGCTCGTAGTAGTTCTCCTCGACGAGGTAGTCGAGCTTCTCGTCGAGGTTGTGGAAAAAGACCGTGTTCTGGTTGACGTGCTGCAGGAAGTACTGACGGGCGGCGGCCACATCCTTGTCGAACTGGATCTCGCCGTTGGGGCCGTACAGATTCAACATCGCGTTGAGCGCGTGGTAGTCGAGATCCTTGAGCGAATCGTCGAGGTGTGCGCTCGTGGCGGGAGCGGGATCGGTAATGGTCACAGTGCTGTCCCCACTTGTCGGAGTTAGGAAACGGCCGCGCAGTCACGTCCGCGACGCGCGTCGAATACGGATACGGATGTGGCTCAGGCGTTCTGGAGAACGGACTCCCAGAATCGGGCGAGACCGTCGCGGACACGCTCGACGTCGTCGGTCGTGCCCATCAACTCGAACCGGTACAGATACGGCACCTCGCACTTGCGCGAGACGATGTCTCCCGCGAAACAGTACGAGTCGCCGAAGTTGGTGTTACCCGCCGCGATGACACCGCGGATCAGGCCCCGATTGTGCTCGTTGTTGAGGAATCGGATGACCTGCCTGGGAACGTAGCGGGTATCACGGCCCGTGGCGGTCGTCCCGCCACCGTAGGTCGGCACGATCAGTACGTACGGATCGTGGACCTCGAAATTCCCCTCACGATCGTGCAGCGGGATCCGGCTGGCCGGGATCCCGAGTTTCTGCACGAATCGGTGGGTGTTCTCGGATGTACTCGAGAAGTACACCAGCGATGTTCCCGGGATCGACCCCAGCGAAGCCATCGGTAGTCACCACTCTTCATTCGATTGCGAAGACCGGCCCGGGCGGACACGGAAGAACACGTCCGCCCGGAGACGACGACGATCGGGCCGCCGCGAACGCGGCCCAGGCTCAGGCTCAGGCAGCGACGGTAAGCGCCTTGATGCGATCGGGGCGGAAGCCCGACCAGTGGTCGTCGCCGGCGACGACGACAGGCGCCTGGAGGTATCCCAGCGCCATGACGTAGTCGCGGGCCTCGGGGTTCTCACTGATGTCGACGACGTCGTACTCGATGCCGGCCTTGTCGAGGGCGCGGTAGGTGGCGGTGCACTGGACGCAGGCAGGCTTGGTGTAGACGGTGATGTTCATGAATGCCCCTTTTCCGACGGCCGTGGGCGGCCTGACGACTGACTGCTGTGCGTTACCCGGAAGCCCACTCATCCGTCCGATCCCGCTTCCCCGAGAGATCGTCGGCCCTTGTGGCCCTCCAGCGGTCTAGACACTACACCTTGTGTCCGTCGGATACACAGAACCCAGGATGTTGTGACTTACAAAGGTGATATTCCCAGGTCGCGACCCTCCCTCCACGGCGTTTCGGGCGTGTCTCGGCGTGTCGCCGCAGCGCGTCCGAGAGAGACCTCGAGCACAGTGTGGCGGGCACCACCGACAACTTCGCGAGGTCACCGCGAGAACACCCTCCGGAGGGCCTGCGCGGGGAGCTCCGGGCGGGAAGAATGACTCCTCGTGCACCCGGTTCGCGCGATGCTCGCCGCACTGCTGGCACTGTCCCTGTGCGCCGCCTGCGACTCGCGCCGTGAGTGCGAACCGATCTCCGCCCCGCTCGACGAGACGAGCACCGCGTGTCCCCGCTTCGGCATCAGCACCCCGGGCGGCCCGGTGGCCGTCGACGAGTACCGCGCGGTCACCGAGGCGGTCGGCACCGCACCCGGCGCGGTGCTGTGGTTCGTCGACTTCCTCTCCCCACCACCCGTCGGGGCCCTCGACATCGTGCGCGCCTCGGGAGCCGACCCGATCGTCACGTGGGAACCGTGGCTGCAGCGTGGCGACGGGACGTACGACCGGACGTCGATCACGATGGCCGACATCGCCGCCGGGATCCACGACGACCATCTCTACCGGTGGGCGGACGAACTCACCGCCTGGGGCGGGACGGTGTACCTGCGCTTCGCACACGAGCCGAACGGGGACTGGTATCCCTGGGGTCCCGCCGGCGGCACCCCACCGGAGACCTACGTCGCGGCGTGGCGACACGTGCACGAACTGTTCGCTTCCAAGGGGGCCGACAACGTGCGCTGGATCTGGACGGTCAACGTCCCGCACGAGGGCAGCAGTCCCATCGCACCCCTGTATCCCGGTGACGACCACGTCGACGTCGTCGGGGTCGACGGTTACAACTGGGGCACCACCCGGCCGTGGAGTCGCTGGCAGTCCCCCGAAGATCTGTTCGGACCGACCTTCGACGAGCTCGGCCGGA
The DNA here is from genome assembly GCF_001665495.1 of Rhodococcus sp. 852002-51564_SCH6189132-a. Classification (NCBI taxonomy): domain Bacteria; kingdom Bacillati; phylum Actinomycetota; class Actinomycetes; order Mycobacteriales; family Nocardiaceae; genus Rhodococcus; species Rhodococcus sp. 852002-51564_SCH6189132-a. The sequence goes on along the minus strand of NZ_LZMJ01000076.1, from coordinate 25,231 downwards.
TCGCCCCGGGTCGTCCCGTCGCGGTCACCGAGGTCGCGAGCGCGGAGGCCGGTGGGTCGAAGCCGGACTGGATCCGGGATCTGGTGGGTTACTTGGACAGTCACCCCGCGGTGACGACGTTCGTGTGGTTCCATCACAACAAGGAAACCGACTGGCGCCTGACCAGCACGGCCGAGTGCGCGGCGGCCCTGGACGACGCTCTGCACAGGAGACACACCGCACGATGACATCCGAGGCGTCGCTGCTCCCCGACCATCTCGAGGACGAGCGCATGCGCGACGTCGAGCGACTCGAGCTGCTCGACACCCCTCACGAGGAGCGCTTCGACAAGATCACCCGCATGGCGTGCCGCGTGTTCGGCGTCCCCATGGCGTCGGTGTCGCTGATGGACCACGACCGGCAGTGGTTCAAGTCGATCCTCGGACTCGAACTCTCCGAAGTTCCTCGCGAGAGGACGGTGTGCCGCACCACCATCGCGCGCGCGTACGAGCGGCCGGACGACCCCGCACTCGTCCTTCCCGACGCCTCAACCGATCCCGCCTTCATGGACATCCCCGGTATCGGTGGTGAGGGTGGGATCCGGTTCTACGCGGGTTACCCCCTGTTCGGTCCGGCCGGTCATCCCGTGGGCACCTTCTGCATCTACGACACCGAGGAGAGGAACCTCGACCCGGATCAGCTCGACACCTTCGCGGAGCTGGCCGAATGGACCCAGCGCGAACTCGACCGGTCCGACGAATTCGACCGCGCCGCCGAGATCCAGAAGCAGCTCCTCCCCCGGCCGCTATCCGACCTTCCGGGCTACGAGATCGCCACCGTCTGCCTGCCCGCCTTCGTGGTGGGTGGCGACTTCTACGACCACTACCGGCTCCGTGAGGGCGTCGTGATCTCCGTCGCCGACGTGATGGGAAAGGGCCTCGGCGCGGCGATCCTGGCGTCGGGCGTGCGTTCCTCGTTGCGCGGTGCCGGCCGGGTGCTCGAGCGCTTCGGACGTCGTCCGGTCGGCGTCCTCGACACCGGGATGGTGCTGACCCTCGGCGCCGAGCACCTCGCCGACGACTTCGAGCACACGGGAACGTTCGCCACCTCCTTCGTCGCTGCGATCGAGTTCTCCACGGGAGACGTCGACCACGCCGATGCGGGGCACGGACTCGCGGCGATCCGTCGCGCGGACGGCGGGGTCGAACCCCTCGAGGGCGACGGTCCCCCGCTCGGAGTGTTCCCCGCCACCACATGGACATCGGAGACCGCGCACCTCGCTCCCGGCGACATGCTGGTGGTCTGCTCGGACGGACTGCTCGACCTGCTCGACGAGAACAGCGACCCGGCGGCACTGTGCCGTTTCGTCGCCGGCCATCCGACCCCGGAGGCGCTGGTGGCCGCAGCACGTGCCCTGACGGTGAACGAACCTCCGCTCGACGACGTCACGGTCGTCGCGATACGACGGAACGAAATGTCGTGAAGGCCGTCACGAAGGAGGGCTACCCGTCCCCGTTCCTGCGTGTCCTCATCGTCCTCACGGTCGTCGTCGGCCTGAACTACATCGTCTGGCGCTGGCTGTTCTCGGTGAACTGGGATGCCTGGTGGATCGCGGTTCCGCTGGTGCTGGCCGAGACGTACAGCCTGATCGACTCGCTGCTCTTCGCATTGACGATGTGGCGGCTGAGGAGACGGCCCGAACCACCCGCAGCGCCGGAGGAGATGACGGTCGACGTCTTCATCACCACCTACAACGAACCCGTCGACCTGGTGCTGCGCACCGCCGCGGCAGCGAAGCGGATCCGCTATCCGCACCGGACGTGGATCCTCGACGACGGATCCCGGCCCGAACTCGCCGCAGCCGCCGCCGAACTCGGCGTCGACTACATGACGCGGGCGGCGAGCTGGACGAACAAGCCGCGCCATGCCAAGGCGGGCAACCTGATCAACGCGCTGCTGCATTCGGACGGCGAGTTCCTGCTCATCCTCGATGCCGACCAGGTGCCCGAACCCGAGATCCTCGATCGCACACTCGGATACTTCACCGACGACCGCACCGCCCTGGTCCAGACACCGCAGTACTTCACCAACGTTCCCGAGTCCGACCCGCTCGGCAGCCAGGCCCCCTTGTTCTACGGCCCGATCCAGCAGGGCAAGGACGGCTGGAACGCAGCGTTCTTCTGCGGGTCCAACGCGATCCTCCGACGCGAAGCGCTCATGCAACTCGGCATCTCCGGCTATGTCCGGGCCATCGAGGACGGTGTGGAACGCACCCTGCGCACCGCGGGCAAGGTGGTCGACCGCGCACGCCGGAAGGTTCCCGCCGATCAGCCCGACGTGGCCGCGGCACTGGATTCGGTGCGACAGGCCGTTCGCACGGCTCGCGGCGAACGGCGGGCCGGAACGGCGCTCGCCGACGTCACCTTCCGCTTCCAGCAGGCGGTCGACGCCGCCGCGCGCAGCATCGTCGATGCCGACTTCGGTGGTATCCGAGCCGATCTCGAGGAGATCGCCGCGCTCGACGCGCACGGAACCGATGCGCTCATCATCGACGAGACCGTGCTCGACCGCCTCGCCGACCGCGAATGGTCGCCGCTCGGCGCGCTCGAATCGATCCGCGCGATGATTCGGGCCGTCGACGTCGACCGTGCCGAGGAGGCCGAGCCGATGCTCGCGTTGGCCACGATCTCCGTGACCGAGGACATGGCCACCTCCATGCGTCTGCACGGCGCGGGCTGGAAGTCCGTCTACCACCACGAGATCCTCGCCTACGGACTGGCTCCGGAGGATCCGAAGACGATGGTCACGCAGCGGCTCCGGTGGGCGCAGGGCACGATCCAGGTGATGCTGCGGGAGAACCCACTCGTCCAGAAGGGCATGACCCTCGCGCAGCGCCTCATGTACTGGGCGACGATGTGGAGCTATCTCTCGGGTTTCGCGGCCCTCGCCTATTTCGCGGCGCCGATGATCTACCTCGTCTTCGGGATCCTGCCGGTGGAGGCCTACAGTCTCGACTTCTTCGCGCGGCTCGTCCCGTTCCTGGTCCTCAGTCAGCTGCTGTTCTTCGTCGTCGGCCGCGGCACACCGACCTGGCGCGGCCAGCAGTACAGCCTCGCGCTGTTCCCGGTGTGGATCAGGGCGTGCTGGACGGCCTTCCTCAACGTGTACTTCGACAAGCCGCTGGATTTCGCGGTCACCCCGAAGACGCGCCAGGGTGGCGAGGGTGTCCCCTGGTATCTGTTCCGTCAGCAACTGCTCGTCATGGCACTGCTGGTCGTGGCGGCGGTCGTCGGCGCGGTGCGGTTGTTCCTCGGCGACATCTCGGTTCTCGGCGTGACCGCGAACCTCGTCTGGGTCGTGTTCGACCTGTTGATTCTGTCGGTGGTGATCGGCGCGGCTCGCTACCGTGGACCCGAGAACGAAGGAGTTCGATGAGCCATTACGAAACCCGCACGGTCGGAACGAGTACCGTCGTGCAACCCATCGGTCGTCTGAACATGGTTGCGGCGCCACGTCTTCGCGAGCAGTTGCGCGATCTCGTCGAGAACGGATCCCATCGGCTCGTCGTCGACCTCAGCACGACCGAGTTCATCGACTCGTCCGGGCTCGGCGCACTCGTGTCCGGATTGAAGGCGGCGCGGCAGGCCGGCGGCGACCTGCGGATCGCCTCGCCCACGGCGCAGGTGCAGAGCGTGCTCGCGCTGACCCGCCTCGATCGGGTCCTGGCGACCCACGACTCCGCGGACGCGGCCTTCGATGGCGACTGATGCCCCGTCCGACGCGCAGCCGTCCGACGGGGCGCCCTGCCGGTGGGAGTTGTCCGCCCCGACGAGCGAGGGCACCCTCGACCGGATCATGGATCTGGTCGCGGAGATGTTCGCCGCCGAGGAACTCGACGAGTCCGACCGCGTGCAGTTCGAGATCGCGGTCGCGGAGATCGCCGCGAACATCATCGAGCACGCCGGCCGGGGACAAGCTGTCTCGGTGACCCTGACGCTGGAGCTCCACCCGGATCGTCTCGAAGCAGTATTCATCGACGACGGGGCCCCGGCACGTGTGGATCTGCGTTCGGTCGAACTCCCGGATGCCCTCGCCGAGCGCGGTCGAGGACTCGCCATTGCCCTCGCCGCGCTCGACGAGCTGCGGTACCGGCGACAGGCCGGCACCAATCGCTGGCTGCTGGTCTGTCACCGGTCCGACGCGTCAGGGCAGTCCGGGCAGTAGGTCGTCGAGGCGGGCCGGTAGGTTCCGGACCCGTACTCCGGTCGCGTGCCACAGGGCGTTGACGACCGCCGCGGCGCTGCCGACGATCCCGATCTCACCGATCCCCCGCGACCCCATGGGTGTCGCATGCAGGTCCTCGTCATCGAGCCAATCCGCTTCGACCCGGCGGATGTCGGCGTGTGTCGGCACGTGGTATTCGGACAGATCGTGGTTGACGACGTGCCCGAAACGCGCGTCGCGGATGCTCTCCTCGAAGAGCGCCATCGAGATCCCGAAGGACATCCCGCCGATGACCTGCGAACGCGCGGTTCGCGGATTGATCACCCGTCCCACGGAGAACAGACCGAACATCCGGGGCACCCGGATCTCGCCGGTGTCGGCGTCGACGTGCACCTCGGCGAAGTGCACACCGAAGGACTGCGCGGTGTAGTGCTCGAGTTCGCGGTTCTCGGCTGCCGACGCGGACAGTTCGGCACCCACCGGCGGGTCGTCGCCGAAACGTTTGCCGAATTGCTCTGCGGCCGTGACGATCGCGGTTCCCCAGGACGAGGTGCCCGACGACCCGCCGGCCACCGTGCCGTTGGGCAGTGCGCTGTCGCCGATCTCGAGGTCCACGTCCTCCGGTCGGCATCCGAGTGCGTCGGCGGCGATGAGGGTCAGGGTCGTCCACGCACCCGTACCGAGGTCGGTGGCTCCGATGCGGACGGAGTAGCGCCCCTCCCCGAGGTGCCGGATCTGGGCTTCCGAGCCGGGATTGACCATGTGGGGATAGGTCGCGACCGCCATGCCGGTACCGATCAGGGTGTTGCCCTGCCGCCGGCGGCCGGGTTCGCGGTCGGACGGATCCCATCCGAATCGCTGCGCTCCTTCGCGGAGGCATTCGACGAGTCGGCGCGACGACCACGGCTTTCCCGTCTCCGGATCCGACTCGGGTTCGTTGCGGATGCGCAGTTCGATCGGGTCGATCCCGAGTTCGGCGGCGAGCTCGTCCATCGCGACCTCGCCGGCGAACATGCCCGGCGCTTCACCTGGCGCGCGCATCCAGAACGGCGCCGGCACGTCGAGGGTGATCGCGCGATGCGACGTACGGGCGTTGGCGACGTCGTAGAGATTGCGCAGCGGCACCCCCGCCTGTTCGACGAATTCGGTGACCCGGGACGACTGGGCGAACGCCTCGTGCACGAGACCGGTGAGCTTGCCGTCACTGTCGGCCGCGAGCCGGATGTGCGAGGCGGTCGGAGCGCGGTACCCGACGTAACCGAACATGTCTGGTCGGGAGACCGCGAACTTGATCGCTTTCCCGGCCAGGGCCCGCGCCGCGAGTCCGCCGAGGACGTCGTGCGCGTGAGGACCGCCCTTGGAACCGAATCCCCCACCGATGTACGGACAGACCACCCGCATCCGGGCCGCGTCGAGACCGAAGACCGGCGCGAGGGTCTCGACGACACCGTGCGGATGTTGCGTCGAGGTGTACAGCGTCAGAGTGTATCCGTCGGTCTCACTGTTCGACGGCACGACGTCGTTCCGCCAGATCGCGACCACGGTGTGCGGTTCGAGTGGATTGTTGTGTTCCTCAGGGGTGGAGTACCACTGACCGATCACCGTCTCGGCGCGGGCGAACGCCGCGTCGACGTCGCCTCGCTCGGTGTCGGGTTCGTAGCCGCCGTTGACGGTCTCGGGTGTGTACGCGTCGGGATGGTCGGCGCGGAAGAGCGCGTCGTGCGGTTCCTTGCTGTACTCGACCTTCAGGAGCGAGCATGCCTCCCGGGCGATCTCGAAGCTCTCCGCGACGACCGCGCCGATGATCTGACCCCGGTACAGCACGTCGGGTGTCTGCAGGACGGAGTACTCGCCCTCGGCCTCTTCGGTGAGACGTGGGGCGTTCCAGGGAGTGAGGACCTTCAGCACCCCGGGCACCGCTTCTGCGGCGGCGGTGTCGATGCGGTCGACGCGTCCACGGGCGATGGTGGAGGTGAGCGGTACGAGGTAGGCGGGATCGTCGACCGGGTGCTCGTAGGCGTACGGTGCCGTCCCGGCGACCTTCGCCGGTCCGTCGATGCGCGCGGTGGAGCGTCCACCTGCTCGGATCGGCTCGGGGCTCATGCGGATCCACCTCGTTCCCGTCGTTCGTCGAGTTCGCGCAGGGTCGCCACCACGGTTCGCCGCAGCAGCGGAATCTTGTAGGCGTTGCCGTCGAGGGGACTCGCGTCGGCGAGTTCGGCCTCGGCCGCCGCAGCGAAGACCTCGTCGGAGGGTTGTTGCCCGAGGAGTGCTTCCTCCGCGCGGTGTGCCCGCCAGGGCCGGTGTGCGACCCCACCGAATGCGATGCGGCACCCGGTGATCGTCCCGTCCGCAACGGTCATCTCGGCCGCTACGGAGACCAACGCGAAGGCGTAGGACGCCCGGTCGCGCACCTTGCGATAGGTGGACAGCGAACTCTGCGCCGCGGGGATCTGCACGCCGACGATGAGGTCGTCGCGTTCGAGCACGGTGTCGCGCTCGGGTGTGTCGCCGGGGAGTCGGTAGAAGTCCTCTACCGCGATGGCGCGCTCGCCGTCCGGGCCGAGGACCAGGACTTCGGCGTCGAGCGCGAGCAGGGCGACCGCCATGTCGGACGGATGGGTGGCCACGCAGTGCTCCGAGGCGCCGAGGATCGCGTGGTAGCGGGTGTATCCGCCGATGGCGGAGCAGCCGCTGCCGGGTTCGCGCTTGTTGCAGGGGGTGCTCACGTCCCGGAAGTACGAGCACCGCGTGCGCTGGAGCAGGTTGCCGCCGGTGGTCGCGGTGTTCCGGAGCTGGGGTGAGGCACCGGCGAGCAGTGCGCGCGACAGCACCGGGTAGTTGCGCCGCACGAAGGGATGCGCCGCGAGGTCGCTGTTGCGGACGTTGGCGCCCACCCGGATTCCCCCGTCGGCCGTCTCCTCCACGGCGTCGAGCGGAAGATGCGAGACGTCGACGAGGAGATCGGGGGTCGCGACGCCGAGTTTGAGGTGGTCGACCAGATTCGTGCCGCCCGCGAGGAAGACCGCACCCGGTGTCTCGTGCACGACGGCGACGGCGGCGGCGGGATCTGCCGGTCGCTCGTAGCGGAGGGGGCTCATCGCGTCTCCTCCGTATCGAGGCGGCTGTCGCCGACACCGATTCGGCTGTCACCGGCACCGATTCGGCTGTCGCCGGTGGCGACGGTTCGGATCGCCGAGACGATGTTGGGATAGGCGGCGCAGCGGCACAGATTGCCGCTCATGCGTTCCCGGATCTCGTCGTCGTCGAGTTCGGGTGCCTGTTCGAGATCGGCCGTTACGTGACTCGGCGCCCCGTCGGCGAACTCGTCGAGCATGCCGACGGCCGAACAGATCTGGCCGGGGGTGCAGTAGCCGCACTGGAAGGCGTCGTCCTCGATGAACTGCGCCTGGAGCGGATGCATCTCCCCGTCGCCGAGTCCGGCGGCGGTGACGATCTCGGCGCCGTCGTGCGAGGCGGCGAGGGCCAGGCACGAGAGGGTGCGCCGGCCGTCGATCAGCACGGTGCACGCTCCGCACTGACCGAGATCGCATCCCTTCTTCGGGGACGTGATCCCGAGGCGGTCGCGCAGTGCGTCGAGCACGGTGGTGCGGACGTCGATCGGGACGCGACGCTCCACCCCGTCGACGTGGAGAACTATGTCGAGATCGGGTCGGTGGCCGGTATCGGTCCTCGTGTCCCCGCTTGTCATGGGCAAACCTCCGAACAGTGGGCTGTGTTCGGGGCATTCCCGCTGCAGGCGTCATCGAACCGTCGAGATGCGACGAGCGACGAGCGGAGCGTCCGCGGCTCGGCCGGACCCTGCGTATACGCGGTGCCGGAGACCCGCGAGGTCTCCGGCACCGGGGGTGTCGGTCGGTCCGCCGGCCGCTCTCGGTGCCGGCGGTACCGGCAGGGACGACGGACGTCTCGATCAGGCGTCGGCGAGCACCTTGGTGGCGTCGGCCAGTGCGGCGACGACCGTTACGACCTGCTGCGCGGTCTCGGCGTGCTCCTTGGCGTGCTCGCCGCCGAACTTGCCGAAGGTTTCGCCGACCGACAGCGAGCCGCCGTCGACGACCTTGCCGCCGGCGATTCCGACGACCTTGACCGCGTCCTCGAGCGCCCACTTCGCAGCGTTCTGGCTGGGCGACTGGCTGACGAGGGCGACGGGCTTGCCGCTCAGTGCGCCGGCACCGTAGGGGCGCGACAGCCAGTCGACGGCGTTCTTGAGCACCGCGGAGACGGTGCCGTTGTACTCGGGCGTGACGATCAGCACGGCATCGACCTCGGCAGCGGCGTCGCGCAGAGCCACGGCAGCAGCGGGGGCAGCCTCGCCGTCGAGATCCTCGTTGTAGAAGGGAACGTCGGCGAGGCCCTCGTAGAGGGTCACCTCGACGTTCTCGGCAGCGACCGCAGCGGCGGTCTCGGCGAGCTGGCGGGAGACGGAGCCGTCACGCAGGCTGCCGACGAGGGCGAGAACTCGGGTCATGGGAACATCCTCGGGTCGAAGTGGTTGACTACGCAATTTTAAACGGACCGCGGTCCGCTTTATTCCCTGCCCCGCTAGAGTGTGACCTTGTGAACACTCGCCCCCTCCCGCACGCGGACGGTCGGGCGCTGCCTGCGGCGAACAGCCGGGCTCTCCCCCTGGCGGACGAACGACTCTCCGAACGGGGCGACGCAGCGCGCAATCGTTCCCGTCTGCTCGACGCCGCCGCCCTGCTCGTCGCCGAGCGCGGCGTCGATGCCGTGACGATGGACGCCGTCGCGGCGCGGGCCGGGGTCGGCAAGGGCACCGTCTTCCGCAGGTTCGGCTCCCGCGCCGGGCTCGTCCGGGCACTGCTCGACCACAGCGAGCGCGAGTTCCAGCAGGGCTTCCTGTTCGGCCCGCCACCGCTCGGCCCCGACGCCGAGGCCCTGGACCGGCTCATCGCCTTCGGTCGTGCACGCATCGAACTCGTCGAGGTGCAGGGCGAACTGCTCCGCGCGGCCGAATCCGCCACCGACTCCCACTACACCGCTCCCGCCCACCTGGTCTCGCTCGCCCACGTCGACGCACTGCTGCGTGCCGCCGGAGTCACCGGCGACACCCGATTGCTGGCGACCTCGCTGGTCGCGTCGCTCGAGGCCACCCTCGTGCTCCACCAGTGGCGCGAGCTGGGACATCCGCTCCGCCGACTCGCCGACAACTGGGCCGAACTCGCACACCGTGTCGTGACCGGTCGAGGTAGCCGCAAATCCGGGTCGAGCGCCGTACCGTAACGGCATGATTCGCACATTCCGGGTGCTCGCACTGGTCTCCCTGGCAGCGGTGGCCGCCGCGTGCAGCACCGATTCGGATTCGGCCGACGGCAACTCCGCGGAGGACCTCACCGGCCGCACCTTCGTCTCGACGAGCGTGAGCGGCACGCAGATTCCGGGCGCCGGACCCATGGTCGTCGAGTTCCCGGAGGACGGACGCATCTCGGCGACTGCCGGCTGCAACCGCTTCGTCGGCGGCGTCGACCTCTCCGAGGGCAGAGTGAAGGCGCCGGACCTGGCGAGCACGATGATGGCCTGCCAGCCGGAACGCGAGGGAGCCGATGCCTGGCTCACCACGCTGTTCGACGCCGAGCCGCGCTGGTCGCTCGACGGGAACACCTTCACGCTCACCGGCGACGACATCACGGTCTCGCTCGAGGACGAGAAGGTCGTCGACCCCGATCTGCCGATCACCGGCACCGAGTGGGTGGTGACCTCGCTGCGCACCGCCGACGCCGTCGTCAGGTCGGTCGCCCTGGAGAACGCCGCGCCGACGCTCACCCTGGCCGACGACGGCACCCTCACCGGGAACACGGGGTGCAACGAGTTCGGCGGCAGCGCCGAGGTGGGCGACGATGTCATCCTGTTCGAACCGCTCACCATGACCCGCGCGGCCTGCGCCGATCCCGAGCTCGCCGACATCGAGACGCACGTCCTGAACGTGCTCGCAGGTGAGACCACCTACATCGTCCGGGGCTCGTCGATGATTCTCACCGCAGCGAACGGCACCGACGGACTGGAGTTCACGGCCCGCTGATCCCTCCTCGGTACCGTGAGACCCATGCCGGGAGCAGTCCGCGTGGTCGTCGTCCTCGCACTGGGTGCGCTGCTGTCCGGGTGCGGAGTGTTCGGGTCGTCGCCGTCCGACCCGATCGGTCGCCGTTACATCTCGACCGAGGTCGAGGGGCGGCCGATCCCCGGCGGCGGTCCGCTCCAGTTGTCGTTCCCCGCTCGGGAGCGGGTCGCGGCGTCCGCCGGATGCAACCGGTTCACCGGCACCGCCGACCTGTCCGGGAGCAGGATCCGCGCCGGGACGCTCGCGTCCACGAGAATGGCGTGTCCTCCCCCGCGCGACGGCGCCGACGACTGGGTACGGACGCTGTTCGCGGGCACACCCCGGTGGACTCTCGACGGGGAGGTGCTCACCCTGACCACCGGCGCGGTGACCGTCACCCTCACCGAACGTACGGACGGGCGCTGAGATCGTTCGACAGCGAATCGTTCAGTAACGCTCGACGAGCCAGCGGGCGAGTTCCTGCGCGCTGCGGTCGACCTGCTTCGGCCAGTCGAGCGCCGAATCGTCGGCCCGGTCGCTCACGTGCTTGACGAGCCGGCACCGCGCGCCCATGCGGCGGGCGGCATAGGCAACCGCGAAGCCCTCCATGTCGACGAGATCGGCGCGCGCGGACAGCGCGTCGCGGATCTGGGCGTCCGAGACGAACGAATCACCGGTGGCGAGCACGCTGCCGTCACCGTCGTCGATCTGCACGACGTCCTGCACGGGATGACCGAGGCTCTTCAGGATCTCGCTGCTGATGTCGTGGTTGATCGCGGCGGACGGCAGGAACAGTCCCGAATGGTGGGTGTGCAATGCGCCGGCGGTGCCGATGTTCACGACGAGCGGCCGCGCGTCGGCCGGATACCCCGCGAGCGCCGCGGTGACGGCCACCGCTGCGTCGACCTTCCCGATCCCGGTGATCACCGTCTCGTAGCGTTCCGGGACGTGCGCCGCCTCGGCGCGGGTCGCGGATACGACGAGGATCCCGTTCACGTACTGCCTCCGAGTTCGAGGGTCGCGAGTGCCGCCCGGTGCAGCTCCCGCCCGTACCCGGCACCGTATCCCGCGGCGTGCACCGCCAGTGGATGCAGCTGGTGCACGGGCACCCGCTGCTCCCACCCGACGCGTAGCGGATGCGCCGCCTCGTAGCCGTCGACGACCCGGCCCAGGTGCGGGCAACCGAAGAGCGCGAGCATCGCCAGATCCGTCTCGCGGTGGCCGCCGTGCGCGGCCGGATCGATCAGGACGACGCCGCGCGGCGACCACAGCACGTTGCCGTTCCACAGGTCTCCGTGCAGGCGCGAGGGCGGATCCTCGTCGTCGAAGGCTCCGGCGGCGACGAGATCGCAGGCGGCCTCGATGTCGTGGCACTGACGGCCGGTGACGCTGCCCGCCTCGACCGCGATGCGCAGGAAGGGCAGCACCCGCTCTGCGACGTAGAACGATCCCCAGGTGTCGTGCACGGTGCGGCTCATGGGGCGGCGGCCGATGAACAGCTGCCCGTCGTAATCGTCGGGTGCCGCACCGAAACCGGCGGCGCCCACGTCGTGCATCCGGGCGAGTGCCGCACCGAACTCCCGTGCGGCCTCGGCGGACGGGGATGCCTCGGCGATCCGCTCGAGTTCGATGTGGTGCTCGCTCACCGACCGCACCGCCACCACCGGCATACCGGCCTCGGCGAGCCAGGCCAGACCGGCCGCCTCGGCCCGGAAGAAATCAGGATGGGTGTGCGGGTCGTGTTTGCGGAAGACGTCTCCGGTGCTCACCCCGAAGAGTCTGCCCGACCGCACACTTCGTCCCGCCCTCTTCGCCCACCCTCTTCTCCGTTGTATCGCAGCAGTAACACAGGAACGCTAGGGTCGTGAAGATGACGAACCTTCGCGATCGGATCATCGAAGAACTCGGGGTGAAACCCTCCATCGACCCGCGCGCCGAGATCGACGCGCGGGTGCAGTTTCTCGCCGACTACCTGCGCAGCACTCCCGCGAAGGGATTCGTGCTCGGCATCAGCGGCGGGCAGGACAGCACCCTCGCCGGCAAGCTCGCCCAGCTCGCCGCGGAGAAGCTCCGCGCCGAGGGCCACACGGCGGAGTTCGTCGCGGTCCGCCTGCCCTACGGCAAGCAGGCCGACGAGCACGACGCCCTCGTCGCATTGGAGTTCATCGGAGCCGATCGCACTCTCGGTGTGGATGTGAAGCCCGGCGCCGACGCGACGGCTTCGGAAGCGGCTCGCGCGCTGTACGGCACCGAGACGCGTCTGCGCGACTTCGTGCGCGGCAACATCAAGGCCCGCGAACGCATGATGATCCAGTACGCGATCGCCGGAGAACTCGGCTACCTCGTGGTCGGCACCGACCACGCCGCCGAAGCGGTGACCGGTTTCTACACCAAGTACGGCGACGGCGGCGTCGACATCACTCCCCTGGCCGGTCTGACGAAGCGGCAGGGTGCGGCGCTGCTGCGCGAACTCGAAGCACCCGAGAGCACCTGGATCAAGATCCCCACCGCCGATCTCGAGGACGACCGTCCCGCGCTGCCTGACGAGGAAGCGCTCGGCATGGCCTACAGCGAGATCGACGACTATCTCGAGGGCAAGGACGTCACCGACGACCTCGCCAAGCGCCTCGAGGCCAAGTTCCTCGACACGCGGCACAAGCGCGTGATGCCCGTGGGGCCCTTCGACACCTGGTGGCGTGAGGATTAACCACCCGCGAAGGGCGGCAGGACGTCCACTCGGGACCCGGCCGGCCGGCCGAGGTCCCGGGTGAGTTCGCCCGTGCCGCCGTCGCCGGGTTCGAGCAGGAAGGCCGCCACCGACAGGACCCGCTCCATATCGGCGCCGTAACGATCGACGAGGACGGCACGCAGCGTGCCGAGATCGGCGCCTTCCGGCAGGTCGATCGTGTCCTTCTCGCGTCCGGCCGCATCTGCTGCGGCCGCGAAGTACCGCACCTCGATCCCCGTCGTCACCTCAGCCACCGATAGCTCCCATGCTCCGCTGCGGCGGCGCGAAGTCCGCCGCGTCCATGCCGTGTCCGGCCCACTTGTTCCACATCGCCCCGCGCCACAGCGCGGCGAGTTCGTCGTCGGTGGCGCCGCCCCGCAGAGCGGCGCGCAGGTCGGTCTCCCGGTCGCTGAACAGGCAGGACCGGACCGTTCCCTCGGCCGTCAACCGCGTGCGGTCGCAGTCGCTGCAGAACGACCGCGTAACCGACGCGATGATCCCGACGGTCGCCGGTCCGCCGTCGACGAGCCAGCGTTCGGCCGGCGCGGACGGGTCCTCGCGTTCGGTCTCCGTGAGCGTGAACCGCTGCCCGAGCACGTCGAGCAATTGCTGGGCCGGCACCATCTGCGAGCGCGCCCAGTTCTGATCGGCGTCGAGAGGCATCTGCTCGATGAACCGCAGTTCCACGCCCTCGTCCAGGCACCACGCGAGCAGATCGGCCGCACCTTCGAGGGTTTCCGGCATCAGGACAGCGTTGATTTTGACCCGACCCAGTCCGGCGGCCACCGCGGCGCGGATACCGTCGAGCACCGAATCGAGCCGATCGCGGCGCGTGAGCCGCGCGAAGTGCTCGCGGTCGATGGTGTCGAGGGAGATGTTCACGCGGGTCAGTCCGGCGTCCGCCAGCGCCCGCGCACGGTGCCGGAGACCGACCGCATTGGTGGTCAGCGCGATCGGCAGCCCCGGCGTCTGCTGCGCGCATCCGGCGACGATCTCCTCGAGATCGCGGCGCATGAGCGGTTCCCCACCGGTGAAGCGCACCTCGTGGACACCGAGTCGACCGGTCGCGATGCCCACCAGACGCACGATCTCGGCGCTCGCGAGCAGCTGGTCGCGCGGAATCTCGGGAAGGCCCTCGGCCGGCATGCAGTAGGTGCAGCGCAACGAGCACTTCTCGGTGAGGGACACGCGCAGGTCGCGGGCGATGCGACCGAAGCGATCGAGAAGCTCGGGCACGTCGGGCCGATCGGACGCGTCGTCTGCGCGATCGCGCACGACCGGGATGCCCATGTCCACCGCTGTCATACGACCATCGCTTTCATACAGCCCAGTATGCCCACAACCGCCGATCGTGACATCGCATCCGGACAGACGGGGCACACGCGGCGCGTCGTGGGCGGCGGGGCACGGCCCTCGTGTGCCTAGGATGGCGGCATGACGAGCGGCAGGCGGTCCGTGGAGGAACACGAACAGCACGTGGCGGCGTTGCTCGACCCGTTGCGGAAGAAGAGCCCATTGCGTGTGCCGCTCGCGCACGCGCTGCACCGCACCCTCACGGAGGACGTCGAGTCGCCGCTGGACCTGCCACCCTTCCGCAACTCCCAGATGGACGGCTACGCCGTCCGCGCCGGCGATCTCGCGTCGACCCCCGCCGACCTGCCCGTCCAGGGCGTGCTGGCCGCGGGCGACACCGTCGCGGCACTCGAACCGGGGCACGCGCTGAAGATCATGACGGGCGCTCCCGTCCCGGACGGCGCCGACGCCGTCGTCCCGGTCGAGGACACCCGTGCGACCACCCCCGACTCGGACGGCGCCGGCAGCGTGACCGTCGAGCGCAGCGTCACGCCCGGAGCCTATGTGCGTGAGGCGGGAACCGACGTCTGCAAGGGAGATCTGCTGCTTCCCGCGGGCACGGTCCTCGCCGCCCGACACATCGCCGCGCTCGCCGCCGTCGGCCTCACCTCGATCCCTGTCCGCGCACGGCCGCGGGTCGCGATCATCTCGACCGGCAGCGAACTCGTCACGGCCGGGAGCGAACTCGGGCCGGGCCAGATCTTCAACTCGAACGGACCGGCGCTCGCCGCGAGCGCGTCGGCCAACGGTGCCGACGTCGTGACCATCGACCACTGCCACGACGATCCGGAGGAGTTCGTGACGATGCTCGAACATGCCGTGGGCGTCGCCGACGTCGTGTTCACCTCCGGCGGAGTGTCGAAGGGCGACTTCGAGGTCGTGAAGGACACGCTCGCGCCGCGGGGCGGGCAGTTCGTCTCGGTGGCGATGCAGCCGGGCGGCCCTCAGGGCACCGCCGTGGTCGACGGCGTGCCGATCCTGACCTTCCCCGGCAATCCTGTCAGCGCGCTCGTCTCGTTCGAGGTGTTCGCGCGACCCGCACTGCGGGCCGCCGCCGGCTATCCGCCCGTCGTGTGCGAGAGCTTGCCGCTCACCGAGGATCTCACGTCGATCCCGGGACGCCGGCAGTTCCTGCGCGGGCGACTCGACGAGAAGGGGGTGACCCCCTTCCGCGGGCACGGGTCGCATCTCGTCGCCGGACTCGCCGCCGCCGACGTGCTCCTCGACATCCCCGCCGACACCACCTCCCTCGAAGCCGGAGACCTCGTGAAAGTACGGATCCTGTGACCGACCTCAGCCACCTGGACGACCAGGGACGCGCCCGCATGGTGGACGTCTCCTCGAAGACCGACACCACACGGATCGCCGTGGCGGCAGGCGAACTCGTCACCACTCCCGAGGTGGTCGCGCTCGTCCGCGCCGACGACATGCCCAAGGCCGACGTCCTGGCCACGGCCCGCATCGCCGGCATCGCGGCGGCGAAACGCACCTGGGAGCTCATCCCCCTGTGCCACCAGCTGGCGCTGTCGTCGGTGAAGGTGATGTTCGACTTCACCGACACCTCGATCACGATCGAGGCCACCGCGAAGACCAAGGGCCCGACCGGAGTCGAGATGGAGGCGCTCACCGCGGTCGCCGTCGCCGGCCTGACCCTGCACGACATGGTCAAGGCCGTGGATCCGGCCGCCGTTCTCGACGGCGTGCGGCTGATCTCCAAGGAGGGCGGCAAGCGCGGCCACTGGACCCGTGACGACGCACCCGGCCGGGACGGGACCCCCGGGGCCGGCGAACAGCCCGTGGAGAAGACCGGACGCTCCGCCGCCGTGGTCGTCGCGTCGACCGGTGTCGCCGCGGGCACCCGCGAGGACCGCACCGGACCGCTCATCCGGTCGTGGCTCGAGGACAAGGGATTCGCGGTCCGCGGTCCCCTCGTCCACGCGGACGCCGACATCGCAGCCGGTCTCGCCGACGCGGTCCGTCCGGGCCCTGCCCTGGTCGTGACGACCGGCGGAACCGGGGCGTCGCCGACCGACGCGACCCCCGAAGCGACTCTCGCCCTGCTCGATCGTGAACTGCCCGGCATCGCGGAGTCGATCCGGCAGCGCGGACTCGAGGCCACCCCGCACGCCGTGCTCTCGCGCGGCGTCGCCGGTCTCGTCGGCCACACGGTCGTCGTGAACCTGCCCGGCTCGCCCGGCGGGGTGAAGGACGGTCTCGCCGCCCTCGACCCGATCCTCGACCATCTGTTGGCACAAGTCGCAGGAGGCGGCGCTCATGAGTGAACTACTGGCCCGGATCTCCTCGGAACCGCTCGATCCCGCAACGGTGGACGCCGCGGTGGCAGGCGCCGAACACGGTGCGGTGGTGCTCTTCACCGGTGTCGTCCGCAATCACGACGGTGGACAGTCGGTGACCGCGCTGCAGTACCAGGCACATCCGGATGCCGAAACGTTCCTGCGGCGGTGCTGCGAGGACGTCGCGGCGAAGTCCGGGCTCCCGGTCGCGGCGGTGCACCGAGTGGGCGATCTCACCATCGGCGATCTCGCGCTGGTCGCGGCGGTCGCCGCCCCACACCGCGCAGAAGCCTTCGCCACCTGCGCCGAACTGGTCGAACGCATCAAGGCCGAAGTGCCGATCTGGAAGCGTCAGCACTTCACCGAGGGTGCCTCGGAGTGGGTGGGTCTGTAGTCACATCAGGGACTGACGCACCCCGTGCGGTAGGGTGACATGGTTCGGGCGTCACGACGACGCCCACCGTCGTGGGATACCGGCGGCCCGGGATCGTGCCCGGCCCGCATGCACAGATGCAGTACGCACAGATGCACCGGCCTTCCTTGCGGCGATCGCACAGCACCACGGGCACACGGTCCGTCGAGTGCACACACGCCGCATCGAAAGGCAGCGCTGTTACATGACCACATCTTTCTCCGATCTCGGGGTGCCCCGCCCGCTCGTCGCCACGCTGAACGACGCCGGGATCACCAGCCCCTTCCCCATCCAGGTGGACACCCTCCCCGACACCCTCGCCGGTCGTGACGTGCTCGGACGCGGACGCACGGGTAGCGGTAAGACCCTGGCCTTCTCGATCCCGCTCGCCGCTCGACTCGCCGGCAGGAGCACCAGGGCGGCAGGCCGTCCGCGTGGCCTGATCCTGGCTCCCACCCGCGAACTGGCGACCCAGATCGCCGCGGCCATCGAACCGCTCGCGCATTCGTCGGGTCTGAAGGTCACCACGATCTTCGGCGGCGTGTCGCAGAAGCGCCAGGTCGAGGCCCTCCGCCGCGGCGTCGACATCGTCATCGCCTGCCCGGGCCGCCTCGAGGACCTCATGCGCCAGAAGTTCGTGGTGCTCGACGACATCGAGGTCACAGTGCTCGACGAGGCCGATCACATGGCAGACCTCGGCTTCCTGCCCGGCGTCACCCGCATCCTGACGGCGACACCGAAAGACGGTCAGCGCCTGCTGTTCTCGGCCACCCTGGACAACGGCGTCGACAAGCTCGTCAAGCGGTTCCTGAAGAACCCGGTCATGCACTCGGTCGACGAGGCCACCTCCCCCGTCGCCGCGATGACCCACCACGTCTTCGACGTCGCGGGCATGGATACGAAGAAGGACCTCGTCCGCACTCTCGCATCGGGAACCGGTCGCCGAATCCTGTTCATGCGCACCAAGCATCAGGCCCGCAAGCTCGCCAAGCAGCTCACCGACTCCGGCATCCCAGCGGTGGACCTGCACGGCAACCTCTCCCAGAACGCCCGCGACCGCAATCTCGCCGCGTTCTCGTCGGGCGAGGCGCGGGTGCTCGTGGCGACGGACGTCGCCGCACGTGGTGTCCACGTCGACGACGTCGAACTCGTCGTGCACGTCGATCCCCCGGCCGAGCACAAGGCGTACCTGCACCGCTCCGGTCGCACGGCCCGCGCCGGCAGCACCGGCGACGTCGTCACCGTCGTCCTACCCGACCAGCGCAGGGATCTCGCGGCCATCATGCGCAAGGCCGCCATCGACGTCACCCCCATCAAGGTGACGGCGGATTCCGAGCACGTGCTGAAGCTCGTCGGCGAGATCGCGCCGTACGTCGCGCCGGCACCTAGGCAGGCTTCCGCGCCGTCGCGTCCGCAGCGCAACGGCGGCAGCCGCCGTTCGTCGGCTCCCCGCCAGGGCTCCGGTTCGGGTCAGCGTTCCTCGTCGAGCGGACAGCGTTCCGCCGGTGGTCAGCGCTCCTCGGGTGGGCAGCGCGCAGCCGGCGGTCAGCGTTCGGCCGGTCAGGGCGCCGCAGCTGCCACCGGTGGCCGTCGTCGTCCCCAGCGCCGTACCTCCGCCGCTCGCTGAGCCGAAAGGCCGGCCTCCCGCGTCAGCGGGGGTGAGTCGGCCTTCCGCCTCAGCGGGATGAATCGGCCTGCCGCCTCAGCGGGATGAATCGGCCTTCCGCCTCAGCGGGGCGTGAATCGGTGTATCGCCTCAGCGGGGCGTGAATCGGTGTATCGCGTACATCGCGTCCGCGGACACCGGTTCGGTCGGCACACAGCGGCGTAGTCGCTCGCGTACGTCGTCGGAGTCGAGATCGGCCCCGATGACGACGAGCTGCGTCCCGTCGGGCACGTCGTCGCCGCGACCCGCCGGTTCGAACCTGATGTGGTCGCCGACGGTGTGCAACAGATAGGTGCCGGTGTCCAGTCCGGCAACGACTCGCACGTATCCCTTGATACGGAACACCCCTGCGGGCTGGTTCTCGAGGAAATCGACCAGCACGCGGGGGTGCAGTGCATCTGCTGACTCGAAGGTGATCGCGTCGTAGCCGTCGTGCAGATGGGTGTGCTCGTGGTCGTCCTGCTCGTAGAGCAACCGGTCGAGGGTGAGCTGCTCCCCCGGCTGCGGACCCGGCCGCTCCGGGATGTCGAACAGCAACGCCGGGTCGATGCGACCGTGATCGGTCGAGACGACCGCGGCGCGGGAGTTGAGCCGGCACAGGCGCGTCAGCAGATCGTCGTGGGCCTCACCGTCGATCCGGTCGGTCTTGTTGATCAGCACCAGATCGGCGAGCGCCACGTGCTGTTCGAGCTCGGGATGCTGCTCGGCGGTCGCGTCGAACTCCACCGCGTCGACGACCAGCACGAGGCCACCGTAGGAGACGTATTCGTTCTCCGAACCGGCGACGAGCCGGATCATGTTGCGGGGCTCGGCGAGTCCGCTCGCCTCGACGACGATCACGTCGAGATCGGACGAGCGGTGGGCGAGCTTGTCGAGCATCGCGTCCATGTCACTGACATCGACTACGCAGCACAGACATCCGTTGCTCAGCGAGACCATCGAGTCGACCTGCCCCGCCACCATCATCGAATCGATGTTGACGGAACCGAAGTCGTTGACGATCACACCGATCCGCGCACCACGGGTGTTGCGCAGCAGGTGGTTGAGCAGCGTCGTCTTCCCCGCGCCGAGAAATCCGGCCACCACGATCACCGGGATCTGCTTCTTCGCCATGGTGGTGAGACTAGCCGTGCGCTCGTACGCACCGGCAGCATCAGCTGCCGCGCTTGATCCACTCCTCGAGGTGCGGCGACTCGGTGCCGATCGTGGTGCCGTCGCCATGACCGGTGTGCACCTTCGTCTCCGCGGGCAGGACGAACAGCTTGTCGCGGATCGACCCGATAATGGTCGGGAAGTCCGAGAACGAGCGGCCCGTTGCGCCCGGTCCGCCGGAGAACAGGGTGTCGCCGGTGAACAGCTCACCCGCTTCCGGCAGGTACAGGCAGGTCGAACCCGGCGAGTGACCCGGCGTGGCGATCGCCTGGATGTCGGTTCCGGCCACCCGGATCCGCTCCCCGTCCTCGAGCGTGCCGTGCGCGACACCCGGGTGGGTCATCTCCCACAGCACGTCGTCGGCCGGGTTGAGCAGGATCGGCGCGTCGAGCTTCTCGGACAGCTCCGGCGCCACGGTGATGTGGTCGTTGTGTGCGTGCGTGCACACGATCGCCACGACCTTCCGTCCACCGACGGCGTCGATGATCGGCTGCGCGGTGTGCGCGGCGTCGATCACCACGACCTCGGAGTCGTCGCCGACGAGCCAGATGTTGTTGTCGACCTCCCATTCGCCGCCGTCGAGCGCGAAGGTGCCCGACGTGACGACCCGGTCGACGCGGATCGGCGAGGTGCTCACAGGACCACCACCGAACGGAGGACCTCACCGCGGTGCATCGTCTCGAACGCCTTCTCGACGTCGTCGATGCCGATGCGCTCGGTGACGAACTTCTCGAGCGGCAGGCGTCCCTGCTGGTACAGGTCGACGTAGGTCGGGAAGTCGCGCTCGGGCAAGCAGTCGCCGTACCACGAGCTCTTGAGCGAGCCGCCGTGCGAGAAGAAGTCGATCAGCGGCATCTCGAGGGTCATATCCGGGGTGGGTACACCGACGAGGACGACGGTGCCGGCGAGGTCGCGGGCGTAGAAGGCCTGCTTGTAGGTCTCCGGCCTGCCCACCGCGTCGATGACGACGTCCGCACCGAAACCGCCCGTCAGATCCTTGATCGCCTCGACCGCGTCGACCCCGCTGGAGTTGACGGTGTGGGTGGCACCGAGGTCGGTGGCCCACTCGAGCTTCTTGTCGTCGCGGTCGACGGCGATGATCGTGACGGCACCTGCCAGGCGCGCACCCATGATCGCGGCGTCGCCGACACCGCCGCAGCCGATGACGGCGACGGACTGGCCGCGGGTGACTCCGCCCGTGTTGACGGCGGCACCGAGACCGGCCATGACACCGCAGCCGAGCAGGCCGACGACGGCCGGATCGGCGCTCGGGTCGACCTTGGTGCACTGACCGGCGTGGACGAGGGTCTTGTCGGCGAACGCGCCGATGCCCAGCGCCGGAGTGAGTTCGGTGCCGTCCTCGAGTGTCATCTTCTGGGTGGCGTTGAAGGTGTCGAAGCAGTACTGCGGCTGACCGCGCTTGCATGCGCGACACTGACCGCACACCGCGCGCCAGTTCAGGACGACGAAGTCGCCCACGGCGACCGAGTCGACGCCCTCACCGACGGATTCGACGACACCGGCGGCCTCGTGGCCGAGCAGGAACGGGAACTCGTCGTTGATGCCGCCCTCGCGGTAGTGCAGATCGGTGTGGCACACGCCGCACGCGGCGATCGCGACGACGACCTCACCGGGGCCGGGATCGGGGATCACGATGGGCACGACCTCGACAGGCGCTCCCTTCGAGCGAGCGACGACTCCGCGGACTGTTTGCGACATGCTGTCTCCGTTTCGTGATGCGACCGGCAGTATCCGGTGTTTCCGACTTCCGGTGATTCCGACCCTAGCCACTCCCGCGGCGCTCTGCTCCTGATCGTTCGGCGGGCCCGACCCAGCCGAACGGCCAGTCGCTGAGCGGCGAACTCGAATTGTCCGATTGGCGCATTTCCCTTGGATTTCGCGGCTCGGTGTTCGCGCCTGCATTTCTCCGTCGCCACCTCGGTAAACCCGTGTCGATGTAACGCTGCGAGCGACCTTCACGAAATCCGTTACGACCCGCCGCACTTCGGCGGGCCGGCAATTCCTCGGTCAGAAACGGATTGGTAGAGGCCCATGGCACTTCGAAAGTCGCTGTCGCGTCGGCGGATTCTCGCCGGCGTCTTCGCCCCCACCGCGCTCGGAGTCGTGGCAGCGGCCGCGATCGTGCTTCCGCAACAGGACACCCCCACCGTTGCCGACCCGTACCTCGCCGGCCTGGCGAAGACCACCGAATGTCACGACATGGTCAGCCTGGGTATCGGCGGTCGCGGTGACATCCCTCGCGACGAGTCGAAGATGCTCGTCGACGAGAACGGCAACCGCCTTCCCGCCGCCCAGCAGGGCGCCTACCGCAGCCATTGGGTCGAGCCGGTCATCAGCGCACCGCTCGAGAACCACGAGGCCGGCGACGGCTACGCGGCCATCTACATCGAGTACCCGGCCGACCTCGCCAGCTACGAGAACGCCGTGAACAAGGGCGCCGAGAACACCATCGAGGTCATGAAGGCCATCCGGCGGTCCTGCCCCGACACCCAGTTCGCCATCGTCGGGTTCAGCGAGGGCGCCGACGTCGCGCGCCGCGCCGCGATGCAGATCGGTGCGCAGGAGCAGAGCGAGGACGGTTCCTGGGAGATCATCGATCCCGACGCCGTCAGCGGCGTGGTCATCCTCTCCGACGCGGGCCGCGAGGCCGGAGAAGGCTTCTTCCCCGGCGCGGAAAACGGCACGAACCCCGACGGCTTCGATCGCCCCTACCAGCCGGGCAGCGACGCCGTTTCCGGACGCGGTGTCCTCCCCGACACGAACGGTGGTTTCGGTCATCTCGCCGGCAAGGTCGCCTCGTTCTGCTCCGAGGGCGACTTCACGTGCTCGGCACCCGAGAACATCGCGCTGATCGAACTGCTCGCGAACGTGGGTCGTCAGGTCAACGGCGACGCCCTCGAGCGTGAGGGACTGACCCCCGCGACCGGCGCCGACCTGGCCCAGGTCGTCGGCCGGGTCGCGCTGCTCGCCCTCGCCGACATCTCGGCGAATCCGGACTGGATGCGGTCGGACGAGACTTTCCTCGAGGTGCTGATCAAGGTCTCCGACCCGAGCTACGATCCCGCCGCCCGCCCCACCACGCCTGTGGCTGCCGACGCCGACTCCGGCGCCACCCGTGAGGACGGTGCCGAGGCGCCGATCCCCGCGGAGCGTCTGTCGAACCTCGCGTACCTGCCGGAGAAGATCGTCAAGGAGGTCGTCGGGTTCATCCGGAGCAACCAGAACACCCTCGCGGTGGTGCTTGCCGACCCGTACGACCAGACCTTCGGCTACGACCGTGAGAACGACGACCACTACGGGCACCACTTCGACTACTGGGACGACGACATCGACGGCAAGGGCACGTCCACCGTCGAGTACGCCGCCGCCTGGCTCGAGCACCTGGCCCGCCAGGCCAAGGAGGGCAACGCGGTCGATGCGAACAAGGTCGACAAGGCCGCGGTGCTGATGATCGCCGAGGAGACGGCGAAGGCCGAGACCGCCGAGGCGTCCACCACGCCGGAGACCTCGCCGTCCTCGACTGTGACCGACGATGCGACGGTCGCCGACAGCAGCGTGCCCACCCCCGTCGACGCTGTCCCGGCTCCCGCAGGCGACCCCGCTGCACCGGTGGCCCCGCCTGCACCTGAAGCGGGCGTGACGACAGCCACGCCCACCCCGATGACCACCACGGCTCCGGTCTCCACCCCGTCGGAGACCACGACTCCGGCCACGGGCGAGACCACCACGGGCGCCGGGTCGACCACCTCCTCCGGAACGCCCACGACGACCGTCGCCCCGACGACCACGTCGCCGGCACCGGCTGCCTGACCGTCCTCGACGGGCCACCCGACGACCGAGAACTCGGCGTCAGCCCGCGGCGCGGACCCCGGCCTCTGCACCGAGAGCCGCGGCCTCACCGCGAGTGCTGACGCCGAGTTTTCGTAGTACGCCGGCCACGTGGAACTTCACCGTCGACTCGCTCACGCCGAGACGTTCGGCGATGACGCGGTTGCGCCGTCCGGCCACGAGATGTTCGAGGACCTCGATCTCCCGGGGCGCGAGCGCGGCGAGCGCATCGAGAGCGGGTCCGTCCGTCGCAGCGATCGGCAGGTCGAGCGGGAAGCTCACCGCGATCCGTGTGCCCCAGCCGGGGGTCGACTCGGATTCGATTCCACCGCCGAGGGTTTCGACGCGGTCGCGGAGCTGGCGCCCGAGTTCGACGACGTCGATCTCGCCGCTGCCGTCGTCACGCACGTCCACCAGCAGGGTCGAGTCGTCGCAGGTCCACGCGACGCGCACCCGCGTCACGTCGGTCTGACCGGACATCGCCAGCACCGCGCCCCGGGCGATCGCGCGGGCCGCGTGCGCGACCTCGCCGGGCAGTCCCCGCCCACCCACCGGCGGAGCGACCATCTGCAGGTCGAGCGGGCGGTGCCGCACCAGATCGCGCAGTTCACCGTGGAGTCGCGCGAACGCGGTGGTCAGTGCCTCCTCCGCGAGTTCGCGGTGCAGGTCCACCGCCGATCGCAGGCCGATCAGGGCCTCGGTCGCCGTCTCCCGCGCCGTGGTCCGGGCACGGGTGTCGTCGAGATCCTTCGACCGCAGGGTCGCGAGGATCGTCTCGAGGGTCACGGCATGGGATTCGGTGAGCTCGGCGACGGTGCGGGCCCGCTCCGCGGAGGCGGCCCGCGATTCCGCGAGATATGCCGGGCTGGCGGTGTGCACCTGCAACCGGATGCCGGTCGCGACCACGCCGAACGCCGCCCGCACGAGAACGAGGGCCGCGGAGGTGGCCCGGGCCCCGCGAGGCACGAACACCAGGAGCGTGTCGGTGCTGTCGAGGATCGCGCACACCTCACGATCGCGACCAGCGAGACGGAAGCTGCCGCGGCGGATCTCCCCCGCGGCGAGGTCGTTCCGCACCCGATCCAGCTCGGCGATGGTCACCCGGTCGACGATCGACGGGTCGCCGGCCACCTTCCGCGGCCGGCCGGTGCATTCCCTCGTGAAGATCACCAGGGCACTGTGCGGAGCGAGGTCGTCGACATAGGTGGAGAATCGCTGCGCGATCTCCGCGAGCGGACCGGTGAGGACGTCGCGCAGCTCGGCGATCAGGACCTCAGGGCGACGGGCAGCGGGACTCACATGCCCACGATATCGGCGTCCACCGGCGCCTTCCCGGAGGAGCCCCGGCCCCTGCCGACGCGCGCATCGCGTACTACGCCACTTCGGCCCCTCGGACCCCGGCCGGCGGTAACATTCCGATCACTGGGGCGACATCGATTCCTCGTCCGTGGGAGGTGCTGCGAACAGTGGCGGACCCCCGCGCGACGACGGGCAC
>NZ_LZMJ01000075.1:0-1132 GCF_001665495.1 Rhodococcus sp. 852002-51564_SCH6189132-a | reverse complement strand
CTAATCCGAAAATGAGGTGACCTGCCCCGGGAATGGACACGTGGCTAATCCGAAAATGAGTTGACCTGCCCCGGGAATGGACACGTGGCTGCTCCCGGCGGAGCGCAGCGGAGCCGGGTCAGGTCCTCTGGGGTGCTGTGCGGGTCAGGCCGCCGGGACGAGGGTGACGGTATAACCGAGGGCTTCGAGTTGACGAATATGGTTGCGTTTCTTCGCGTCCGGGTGGACATGCCGGGTGAAGTGCTCGGGCCCGAGATCATGGAAGGTGGCTTGCTCGTCGGTCAGCAGATGCCAGACGATCACCAGGATCGAACGGCCGATGGCGACGATGGCCCGTTTCTTGCCTCGCCGTCGGGCGATCCGACGGTAGCGGGCACCGAGGAACGTGTCGGTTCTGCCGGCGATGACGGCGGCCTCACCGAGCACCCGGGCGAGGTAGCGGTTGCCGTGCCCGGTCGAACCGTTGCCCGTGTTCTTGCCCGCGGAAGAGTGGATGCCCGGGGAGAATTTCGCCCACGAGCACAGGTGCCCGGCGGTGGGGAATCGGGCCATGTCCACCCCGATCTCAGCGAGGATGACCGCGGCGGCCACCGGTCCGATACCCGGGATCTCATCGAGGCGGGCCGCCGCCTGCGCGAAAGGGGCCAGCTGTACCTCGATCTGGGTGTCCACCGCGGCGATATCGGCATCGATCGCGTCGATCCGGTCCAGCATCCGCGTGAGCAGGAACGCGTGGTGGTCATCGAAGTGCCCACTCAACGCCTCCTCGAGCAGCCCGATCTTCGACCGCATCCGTGACCGCGCCAACTGCGCAAGGACCTTCGGGTCCCGCTCACCGGCGATCAACGCGGCCATCATCTCCCGCCCGGAGACACCGAAGATGTCCGAGGCCACCACCGACAACTTGATACACGCATCCTCGAGCAGTTTCTCGACCCGGTTCTTCTCCGCCGTGCGGGCACCGACCAGATCGATCCGATAGCGGGTCAGGTCCCGCAACTGCCGGATCGGGCGCGGCGGCACGAAACTCGGTCGCAGCATCTGCCGTTCGGCGACCTTGCACAACCACACCGAATCGAGCACATCGGTCTTCGGGCGTCCCGGCAGGTGCTTGACGTCGCGGGCATTGACC
>NZ_LZMJ01000074.1:0-161356 GCF_001665495.1 Rhodococcus sp. 852002-51564_SCH6189132-a | reverse complement strand
CGACCTGACCGTGACGATCCTCGACCGTCCGCGCCACGCGCAGATCATCAGGGAGGGCGCGCGGCGGGCGCCCGCACGATCCGTGTGTGTCGCGTGGCTATTGTCTCATCACGGCCGATGATGTGGGCTGTCGGACCCGCCCGGCCTGAACCTGCCCGTTTCGTAGCTGTCAGACTGGACGGGTGGCATCCAAGAAACCTCGCATCCTGCAAGACGGTCGAGATATGGCGTGGTCGCTGATCCCGCTGCTCGTGCTGATCCTCTTCATCGCGGCGATCGCCAGCCAGTGCGAGTTCAAGCCCGGCGGACCCACGGCGGGTCCCGTGCCGAGCTTCGACATCGATGCCGGCCTGAAGTACGACGCGGCGGAACTCGGATTCCCGATCCGCCACCCCGAGGTGCCCGAGGACTGGCAGCCCAACTCCGGTAGCCGCAGCATCGTTTCCGGTAACCAGGGCGGCGATTCGAGCACCGTCGGTTTCATCACTCCTGCAGGTCGCTACGTGCGCTTCACCCAATCGGATGCCGGTGAGGACGAACTGGTGCGATTCGTCGCCGGAGGTGCCCGCACCGCCACCGACACCAGGTCCGTCGAGGACCACGACTGGGTGGTCTACGGCGGCGAGGGCGTCGAAGCGCTCTGGGTGTCGGACTTCGGCGACGTGCGCATCCTGATCGGTGGCTCCGGCGACGAGGCCGAGTTCACGACCCTGGCCACCGCCGCGGGCAGGGCCGAGCCCCTCGAACCCTGATCCGGGTCGGAGCGACCGAGCCCTGATCGTGAGCTCGGTCGAGGTCAGTCCTCGTCCTCGTACTCGTCGTCTTCGTCCTCGTCGTCCGCGAGGGAGAGCGCCTGCTCGACACGTTCGCGGGCGCCGGCGAGATGTTCCTCGCAGCGCTGCGCGAGTGCCTCGCCGCGCTCCCACAGCTGCAACGAGTCGTCGAGGTCGAGTCCGCCCTGCTCGAGCATCTTCACGACGTTGACGAGTTCGTCCCGAGCTCGCTCGTAGCCGAACTCCCGCACATCGGCGTTGGCGTCGTCGGTTCCCGCGTTCGTCACTGTCCTGATCTTCCTTGTCGTTCGTGTCCCATGACGGCGGCGCGGGCCGCGCCGTCCGCCACGCGCACTCGCAGCTGGGTGCCGATGGGCATCTCGTCGAGTGTGCGTACCACTTCGGGGGCGCTGCCCGGCACGATCCGCTGGACCACGGCGTAGCCACGCGCCAGGGTCGCCGCGGGCCCGAGGGTCGCCAACCGTGCCCGCAGATGTTCGAGCGTCGACGATTGCGACGAGATCAATCGCGTGACGTCGCGTCGTGCCGCGTGCTGCAACCGCTCGATCTCCTCGTTCCGCCGGTCGAGATCGCGGAATGGATCGGCCAGGACGGGACGGTCGCGCAACTGTGCGATCACGTGTTCCTCGCGCCGGACCCAGTTGCGCAGCGCCGCCGCCGACCGTGCTCTCAGTTCGTCGACGAGATCGAGTTCGGCAACCGCATCGGGTACGACGCGCTTCGCGGCGTCGGTCGGGGTCGCGGCCCGCAGGTCGGCGACGTGATCACAGAGCGGACTGTCGGGCTCGTGGCCGATCGCGCTGACCACGGGCGTCGTACACGCGGCGATCGCGCGGCACAGCGCCTCGTCGGAGAAGGGCAGCAGATCCTCGACGCTGCCGCCGCCGCGGGCGAGGACGATCACCTCGACGTCCGGGTCCTTGTCGAGTGCTTCGATGGCGTCGATGAGTTGCGTGACCGCGGTCGGACCCTGCACCGTCGCGTGGCGGACGTCGAACTGCACGGCCGGCCAGCGACGCTGCGCGACCGACAGCACGTCGCGTTCGGCCGCGCTGCCGCGGCTGGTGACCAGACCGACGCGGCGCGGCAGGAAGGGGAGGGGGCGCTTCAACCGCGGGTCGAACAGTCCCTCGGCCGCGAGCAACGCACGCAGTCGTTCGAGCCGCGCGAGCAGTTCACCGATACCGACGGCCCGGATCTCCGTGACTCGCAGCGCCAGACTGCCGCGGCCGGGCCAGAAGGTCATCTTCCCGAACATGATCACGCGGCTGCCCTCGGTGAGCGGCACCCCCGATTGCTGCAACAACTGGGGTGAACAGGTCACCTGCAGGGACATGTCCACCGACGGGTCGCGCAGGGTCAAAAACGCCGTCCGCGTCCCGGGGCGGGCGTTGATCTGCGTGATCTGCCCTTCGACCCAGATGGTGCCGAGCTTGTCGATCCACCCGGCGACCTTCTGCGCCACGGTGCGGACGGGCCAGGGCTGCTCCGCGGAGTTCGGGCGTGCCGCGTTCTGTCCGGCCGTCACTTGTTACGCGCGCTCGTGATCCGGTTCGACAGCATCGTCACGAACGGAGTACGCGCGGCGTGAGCATTCTCGTATTCGAGCACCGCTGTGAGCTCGTCCACCGACAGTGCGCGCAGGCGGGCACGCAGTTGGGCGAGGGTCAGCGAGTCGTAGTCGAGGTATTCGACGATCTCGGAACGATCGTCGGAGGCGACCTTCGTGTCCGTGGTCTCGCCGATCTTCGTGACCTCGGCGTCTGCGGACTTCGCGGCGGCCTTCTTCGGAGCAGACTTCTCGGCTGCCGTCTTCTTCGCGGGCCCCTTCGTCGTCGCGGTGCCGGCCTTTACCGGTGCGGCCTGCTCGGCCACGGGTGCGTCGGCTTCGGTGGCCGGCGGGATCGAGTACAGGGCGAACCGGCCGGGAGCGCCGTTCGCGGCGCTGTTCGTCGAGGTCGCGGTCTCGTCCGAAGGGGTCGAGCCGTCGTCGTCGAAGGTCGCCCACTGTGCGGTCTCGGCGGGCTCCGCTCCGAAGATCTCGAAGAACTGGTCGCCCTTGATGGCGAACGAGGTCATGACCTGCTGCACTCGCATCGTCGTCTGCAGGATCTGGCTCACCGTCGTCATCGGCAACGAAACGGCTGTGCTCGGCAGCTTGAGGGTCTCTTCGTACGCGGTGACAGCAACGCCGGCAGCCACCCGTGCCAGGAACGGTGGACGGATCATGCCCCAAGACTGCCCGATGATCGGCGTGATTGGTAGCCGGGGAGCACGTCGGCTGCGAGCTGGAAAGCCACACTCCGACGCGCCCCGTACTCTGGAGGTATGTCTGCGCCTGTTCCTCTCGAAGTCGGGATCACACGGTCCGCCGGTCTCTCCACCTCCGGAAAGCGCGTCCTGCTCGCCGAGCCGCGCGGCTACTGCGCCGGCGTCGACCGCGCCGTCGAGACCGTCGAGAAGGCGCTCGACAAGTACGGTGCGCCGATCTACGTCCGCAAGGAGATCGTGCACAACCGCCACGTCGTCGACACGCTCGCCGACCGCGGCGTGGTGTTCGTCGACGAGACCGACGAGGTGCCCGAGGGTGCCGTGCTCGTGTTCTCGGCGCACGGTGTGTCGCCCGCGGTCCACGAATCGGCCGCTGCCCGGCAGCTGCGCACCATCGACGCGACCTGCCCGCTGGTGACGAAGGTCCACCAGGAGGCCAAGCGCTTCGCCCGCGACGACTTCGACATCCTGCTCATCGGTCACGAGGGCCACGAGGAGGTCGAGGGCACCGCAGGTGAGGCCCCCGACCATGTGCAGCTCGTCGACGGTCCCGACGCCGTCGATTCGGTGACCGTGCGCGATCCGTCGAAGGTCATCTGGCTGTCCCAGACCACCCTGAGCGTCGACGAGACGATGCAGACCGTGCAGCGTCTGCGCCAGAAGTTCCCGCAGCTGCAGGATCCGCCGAGCGACGACATCTGCTACGCCACGCAGAACCGCCAGGTCGCGGTGAAGGCGATGGCGCCCGAGTGCGATCTGGTGATCGTCGTGGGGTCGCGGAACTCGTCGAACTCCGTGCGGCTCGTCGAGGTCGCCCTCGGTGCGGGTGCCCGGGCAGCGCACCTGGTCGACTACGCCAAGGAGATCGATCCGGCCTGGCTCGAGGGTGTCGAGACCGTCGGCATCACCTCCGGCGCGTCGGTCCCCGAGATCCTCGTTCAGGGCGTCGTCCAGTTCCTCGACGAGCGCGGTTTCCACGACGTGCAGTCGGTGACGACCGCCAACGAGACCCTGGTGTTCGCTCTCCCGCGCGAACTGCGCGCGTCGCGTCGCTGAACCGGGTAGTTCCGTAGAGCGAAGACGACCGGTCACCGCCGTGAATCGGCACGTGACCGGTCGTCTTCGTCGTGTGGGTCAGTCCTCGTAGCGGTCGCGGTACCGCACGCGCGGCGGCTCGTAGCCCTGCGTGGGTGCGGGGGAGGGCGCCGGTCGACCGGTGTCCGGCTCGGGTGCCGGACGGCGCCGCGGCTCGCGGACCTCCGGCTGCACCGGGTCCGCAGGTCGGGGAGCGCGGGCACGCCGGGGAGCGGGCTGCTCGGCGGCCGGGGATTCGGGACGGACGCGGCGACGGGATCGGGTGTCGGCGACCTCCCGGACCGACGCCTTCGCGGCCGGCGTCCCGCGGCCCGAAGCGGTGCGACGTGCATCCGCAGGGGTGGCCGTCGCCGGTCGCCCCCGGCCCGCACGCCTGGTCGGCCGGGCGTTCGCAGCGCGTGTCGGCCGGTCGCCCGCGGCGCGAGCGGGGCGGTCCTTCGCGGTTCCGGTCTTCGCTGCCCGCGGCTTCGCCCGCTCTCGCGGCGCACGGGCACGTACTCCCGTGTTCTGTCGGGTCACGAAGATCCGGAAACCGCCGAGGGCCAGTGCCAGGAGTGTCGCCACCAGCATCGCCGGGAAGCGGTTCACCAGCGGATAGGCGACGTTGAGCGCGAGATCCTTCAATCCGCCGGTGCTGGCGGAGGAGACGATCTCCTGACCGATCGGCACCGCGAGGACCAGCAGCAGAGGCGGCTGGGCCATGGCCGTGAACAGTCCGCGATAGCGCACCGCCACCACGGCCGCGACGCAGCCGAGCACGTAGAAGACAGTGAACGCAGAGGTCAGCTCGTTCCCGCGTGCGCTGTCGAGCAGCACCCCGAGAAGCGTCGTTCCGGCTGCGATCGCCACGGCACCCCACCAGGGCACACCGGGCACCGTAGGCACCAACGACCGCATGTCGAGCGGCACCGCCGAACGTGCACGTTGGGTTGCAGACACAACGTAGACATTAGCGTGGCGATGTCAGCTCGCTTCGTCGACAGGACCGTCCGCCACTGCTCTTTCTGCCAGAGTGCTGCGTCGCGGCCAAGCGTCGACACGCTGCACCTCGGGCACCTCACCGTCGAATATTTCCAGGTCGTGGAGCTTGCGGGCCGTCACGCCCACCCGGGTGTCCATCGACGAGACCGTCATGTTGAACGAATCGACGGCCTTGCCGAGCTGGTTGCCGAGCCGATCGAGGTGGGAACCGACCACACCGAGCCGTTGGTACAGTTCACGGCCCAATCGGTGGATGGTCGCGGCGTCGCGGGAGAGCGCCTCCTGCCGCCAGGTGTGCGCGATCGTGCGCAGCAACGCGACGAGCGTGGTCGGTGTGGCGAGGATGACGTTCCGGGCGAAGGCGTGCTCGAGCAGATCGGGATCGGCGCCGAGCGCGGCATCGAGGAACGGATCGCCGGGGACGAACAACACGACGAACTCGGGCGTCGGGTCGAACGACTCCCAGTAGGCCTTCGCCGCCAGTTGGTCGATGTGGGTGCGCAGTTGGCGTGCGTGGCGCGTGAGGTGCCGGTCGCGCTCGTCGGGCTCCTCGGCCTCGGCGGCATCCAGATAGGCGGCGAAGGGCACCTTCGCATCGACGACGATCTGTTTGCCACCCGCGAGGTAGACGAGCAGGTCGGGGCGCACCCCGTCCTTGCTCACCTGGGTGTCGAAGTCGCAGTGCCGGACCATCCCGGCGAGCTCGACGACGCGTTCGAGCTGGATCTCGCCCCATCGTCCGCGGATCTGCGGCGCACGCAGCGCGGTGACCAGCTGCTGGGTCCGCGTGGACAGCAGCTGCGACGCGCGGTGCATGCCCTCGACCTGCTCGCTCAGCCCGGCGTAGGCGTGCACGCGGTTGCGTTCGACGTGCTCGACCTGCCGGGCCAGCGCACCCACGGCCTCGTTCAACGGGCCGACGAGCCGCGAGACCTGGTCGCCGATGGCACCGGACTGCCGGCGCGCGGCATCCTCGCTCACCGCTGCCAGCGACTGACGCAGCTGCTCCTCGTTGTCCCGCAGGGCTGCCAGCTGCGCCTCGGCACGGGCTGCGCGTTCGCCGTCGCGGGTGGCCCGCAACAGCCAGCCGAGCACCACCCCGAGACCGAGCGCGACGAGCAGGCCGAGTGCCGTGAGTGCTGTCATGTGGCGGATGATGCCTCATCGATGCGACATCCACCCGACATCCGGGGATGTCGGTCCTCTCCTCTACCGTCTGTCCCATGCGGATCCTGCACACCTCCGACTGGCACATCGGCCGCACCTTCCACGGTGTCGACCTGCTCGCCGACCAGGCGCGTGCGCTGCGGGCCATCGCCGATCTGGTGGCCGAACGCCGGATCGACGTGGTGGTCGTGCCGGGCGACGTGTACGACCGGTCGATCCCGAGTTCCGACGCGGTCGCCGTGTGCAACGCCGGCCTCGAGGCCATCCGTGAGGCAGGGGCGATCATCGTCGCCACCTCCGGCAACCACGACTCGCCGGTCCGGCTCGGTGCCGGCGCTGCCTTCGCCGCGCACGGGGGTCTGCACCTGATCACCCGCGTATCTCAGATCGACAGCCCTGTCGTCCTGCACGACGAGCACGGCCCGGTCCGCTTCTACGGCATCCCGTATCTCGAACCCGAGATCACCCGCGCCGAGCTCGGCGTGCCCGAGGCCCGTTCGCACCAGCAGATCCTCGACGCGGCGATGGAACGCGTGCGCGCCGATGTCGCGGATCGGCACGGCCGCACGGTCGTCCTGGCGCACGCCTTCGTCGTCGGTGGCGAGCCCAGCGACTCCGAGCGGTCCATCTCCGTCGGCGGGGTCGAGACGGTCGCCGCGTCGTCGTTCGACGGTGTCGACTACGTCGCGCTCGGTCACCTGCATTCCCCGCAGAAGGTGAGCGAGACGGTCCGGTACTCGGGATCGCCGTTGCCGTACTCCTTCGGCGAGCGCTCGCACCGCAAGGCGGTCTTCGTCGTCGACCTCGACGCCTCGGGTGCGGCGTCCGTCGAGCGGGTCGATCTCCCGGTGATCCGCGAATTGACTCGTCTCGAAGGCGAACTGGACGATCTGCTCGCCGATCCGGCGCATGCCGCCGTCGAGGAGCACTACGTCTCCGCGGTGCTGACCGACGCGATCCGCCCGCTCGACGCCATGCGTCGCCTGCAGGAGCGGTTCCCGTACGCCGTGCACGTCGAATGGCAGCGACCGGCCGGGTCCACGGAGGGCAGCTACCGCGACAAGGTGCGCGGGCGCAGTGATCGCGACATCGCCGCGTCGTTCCTCACCGATGTGCGTTCCGAGCCGTCCGAACGCGAGCGCGGCTGGATCGACGAAGCGTTGAGGGAGGTCGACCGTCGTCGTGGCATCGGCGACGAGACCGACACGCAGTGGCGGACGGACGTGCCGGCATGAGACTGCACCACCTCGAGATCACGGCCTTCGGTCCGTTCGCCGACACCGTCGAGATCGACTTCGACGAGCTCGGCGCCGATGGGTTGTTCCTACTGCACGGGCAGACGGGCGCGGGCAAGACGTCGATCCTCGACGCGGTCGCGTTCGCGCTCTACGGCACCGTCCCCGGTGCTCGCTCCGAGGGGCGCCGGTTGCTGTCCGACCACGCACGGGTGGGTGCTGTGCCGACGGTCCGGCTCGAGGCGACCATCGCGGGTCGCCGTCTGGCCATCGAACGCAGCCCCGAGTTCGAACGCCCGAAGAAGCGCGGCACCGGCACGATCAAGCAGCAGGCCAAGGCGAATCTCACCTGGCTCGACGGGTCGGGGGAGAACCTGTCCCGCGCCCAGGAGATCGGCGACGTCGTCAAGTCGTTGCTCGGGATGAGCGCCGAACAGTTCTTCCAGGTGGTGCTCCTTCCGCAGGGCGATTTCGCCCGGTTCCTGCGTGCGAACAGCGAGGAGCGCGGCAGGCTGCTCGAGCGTCTGTTCGACACCACCCGTTTCGGCGACGTCGAGCAGTGGTTCCGCGACCGCCGCGGTGCCGGAACGAAACTGCTTGCCGAGCAACAGAAGAAGGTCGAAGTGCTCGCGGCGAAGGTGGCCGCGTCGGCCGGGATCGAGGCGGGAGCCGACGCCGATCCGGTGGAATGGGCGGGCCGCCTGCTCGCCGAGGCCGCCGAGAGCCGCGACGACGCCGCCGCAGCGCTTGCACGAGTCCGCGCCGTCGACGAGGTCAACCGGCGCAGGCTCGACGAGACCGTCGCTCTCGCCGACCGACTCCGCCGCCGCCGCGACGCCCTGAACATCCTTGCCGAACTCGAGCAGACGCAGACGCAGCGCGTCGCCGTGACAGCCGAACGCGACGCCGCGCATCGCGCGGTGAGCGTCGCGGTCGTCGATCGGGAGGCCGCCCGCCTCGCGCGCGAGGCCGATGCCGCCGTGGCGCGCGCCGAGACGGCCGCCGCGCCGCTCCGCAACGACGACGAAGGACGCGAACTCCTCCAGGCTGTCGGGCCGATGTCGTCCGCCGCCGACCGCGACATCATCCGACCTCGATGCGAGGAATGGTCCTCGGAGGCAGCGCGACTCGACGTCCTACTCGATCGCCGTCGTCGTCTCACCGAGCTCGAGAACGAACGCGAGAAGTTCGCCGGACGTCGCCGTGCCCTCACCGACGAGCGTCGGCAGGTGATCGACGAGCGCGCCGCGCTGCCCGAACGATCGACCGCCGCTGCTGATGCGGTCGCCGAGGCCGAACGCGCAGCCGCGATGCTCCCCGGCCTGTCCACCGCACGCGACCGTGCCGCCGACGCGCTCGACGCCGCCACCGAACTCGCTTCGCGCCGAAACGAACTCGAACGGCTCGAAGCCCGGGTACTGCAACTGCACTCCGAGTACAACGACGCACGCGACGCGCACCTCGACGTCCGGCAGCGCCGGATCGACGGAATGGCAGCCGAACTCGCCGCGCGTCTCACCGACGGCGAACCGTGCATGGTCTGCGGTTCCACCGAACATCCCGAGCCCGCGCGCCCGGCTCCCGACACTGCGACGAAGGCAGACGAGGAACGCGCCCACGCCGCCGAGCAACGCGCCGCCACCGCGCTGAGCGAAGCACGCGAGGCCGTCACCGAACTCTCCGGGATCGTCGCCGTCCTCCGACAGCGTTGCGGCGACGCCGAACTCGCCGAACTCACCACCGCCCACGCCGAGGCGGTCCGCGCCCACAACGAGGCCGCCACCGTCGCCCGTCGGCTCGACCATCTGCGCGCGACGGTCGAGGACCTGCGCAAACTCGACACGGTGCTGGCCGAACAGGAGAAGCGGCTCGACGCCGAACTGTCCGAACTCGCCCGCGAGGACGCGGTCCGCGCGGCCGAGATCACGGAGATCCGCGAGCGCATCGTCGAGGCCGTCGGCGACCTCGACCTGCTCGCCCCGCGACGGAGGACGGTCGCGGCACTGTCCTCCGCCGCCACCGCACTGCTCGATGCCCGCACCGCCGCCCTGCAGGCGCGCACGGCCGCCGACGAACGCGCCGCCGACGCCCGCACCGCAGCCGCGGAGGCGGGCTTCACCGACCTCGACAGCGCCCGCGCAGCTGTCCGGACACCCGAGCGGCTCGCCGAGATCGACCGCGTCCTGCGCGCCGCCGACGACGAACGCGCGGTGGCTACCTCCACGCTGAACGACCCGGCGATCGCGGCCCTCACCGGCGACGAGGTCGCTGACGTGACGGCCGCGCGCGCAGCGGTGGACGACGGTGCCGCGGCGGTCGAGGCCGCCCTGAGCGCGGCCACCGAGGCCGAGCGCCGGCACCTCGACATCGAGAACTACTCCCGGCGACTCGAGCGTGCCTGCGCCGAACTCGTCCCGCTGCTCGACGAACACGCCGAACTCTCCGCGCTCGCCGACGTCGTCGCCGGAATGGGGGCGAACGCCAAGAAGATGTCGTTGCGCTCGTACGTGCTCGCGGCGCGACTCGAGGAGGTCGCCGACGCCGCCTCCGAACGCCTGCGCAGGATGTCCGGCGGTCGCTACGAGTTCGTGCACTCCGACGCGGCCGAAAGCAGGGGGCGTCGCGGCGGTCTCGGTCTCGACATCCACGACGAGTACACCGGCGCCGTGCGATCGACGAAGACACTGTCGGGCGGCGAGTCCTTCCAGGCGTCCCTCGCCCTTGCCCTCGGCCTCGCCGACGTCGTCGCCGCCGAGGCCGGCGGGCTCGTGCTCGACACGATGTTCATCGACGAAGGGTTCGGTTCACTCGACGCC
This sequence comes from Rhodococcus sp. 852002-51564_SCH6189132-a, assembly GCF_001665495.1. NCBI lineage: Bacteria > Bacillati > Actinomycetota > Actinomycetes > Mycobacteriales > Nocardiaceae > Rhodococcus > Rhodococcus sp. 852002-51564_SCH6189132-a. The sequence goes on along the minus strand of NZ_LZMJ01000074.1, from coordinate 150,997 downwards.
GACGCCCTCGAAGCGGTCATGGGGGTGCTCGACGAACTGCGCGCGGGAGGCCGCGTGGTGGGCGTGGTCAGTCACGTCGACGAGATGCGGCAGCGGATCCCGAGCAGGCTGCACGTCATCCGTGGCCGCTCGGGATCGACCGTCCGCGTCGCGAGCTGACCGCCCCTCAGTCCTCGGAGGCGGCCGGTGCCGGAGAGGCCGGCTTCGGATCGGGCACCGAGGTGTCGCCCGGAGCCGGGAGTGCCTTCGTCTCGTCGTCCTCGCCTTCACTGGCGCGCTCGTCGATCTGTTCGCCGATGTAGCGGATGACCACCGCGGCCACCGCCGCGACCGGCACCGCCAGGAACGCACCGACGATCCCGAACAGCGACGAGCCGGCCGTCACCGCGAGCAGCACCACGGCCGCATGCAGGTTCATCGACCGCGACTGCAGCACCGGTTGCAGCACGTTCCCCTCGATCTGCTGCACCGCGATGATGAGGACCAGCACGATGATCGCGGTCGTGAAACCGTTGGCGACCAGCGCCACGAGGACTGCCAACGCACCCGCGACGAACGCACCGACGATGGGAATGAATCCGCCGATGAAGGTGAGGATCGCCAGGACGGGTGCGAGCGGGACTCCGAGGATCAGCAGGCCGATACCGATGAAGAGGGCGTCGATGAAGCTCACGAGGGCCTGCGTGCGGATGAACCCGCCCAGCGTGTCCCACATGCGGCCGAGTACCGCTTCGAGGTGACGTCCGGCGCGGCCACCGCTCACGCGGTGCAGCCACGGCACGAAGCGCGGGCCGTCCTTGATGAAGAAGAAGGTCAGCACGAGGACGAGAGCGAGTGTGACGAGCAGCGAGCCCGCCGTGCTCACACCGGAGAAGACACCGCCCGCGATGGTGGCAGCACTGCCCTGCACTCGTTCGACCACCGCGTGGACGGCGTTGTCGAGTTGTTCGTCGCGCAGGTTGATCGGGGGTCCCTTCACCCATTCCTGCACGGTGTTGATGCCTTCGGTGGCCTTGTTGGCCAGGTCGGGCATCTGGGAGACCACCGACGGGACGATGCCGGCGATGATGCCGCCGACGATCGCGAAGAACATCACGAGGGTCAGGCCGGCCGCAGCAGCCGGAGGAACGCCGCGTTTGGTCATGAAGCGGGTGGGCGGCCACAGGATGGTGGAGACGACGATCGCGAGGGCGACCGGCAGCACGATCACCCACATCTTCTCGATGATCCAGCCGATCACCACCGCACCGGCGGCGATGACGACCAGGCAGGCCGACCACTTGGCGAGCCAGATTCCGCCCGTGCCCAGCAGGCTCCCGCGGTCGGGTTCAGCCGACGGCTTCCCACTGCTGTTTGCGCTGGGCGCGGTCTTCGATTCGGTCAACGACGGTCCTTCCGACATGTATCGAGCTCGATACCGATCGACAGTCGCCAATCTACGGTCACCGAGCGCCGCGCGTGGTCCGGACGACACGCCGGAAACGGCGCTGAAGGGTCCCCTGCCGTGGCATTCTCGAAACGTGACGAACCGAACGAGCACGACCCGACGCCTGCGTGTGTCCGCTGCGACTGTGGCGATCGCCGCCGCCTTCGCGCTCACCGCGTGCAGCTCCGACGACACTCCCAGCGACGAGGACGTGCGCTCCTCGGCGGATGTCGCGGTCACGAGCGTTCAGGAGCAGGCAGAGGGCGCCATCTCGTCGGTGCAGAGCGTCGCGTCCAGCGCGGCCGAGCGGGCCGGCGACATCTTCGACAAGGCGAAGCTCGATGTCTTCGTCGCGGCCTTCCGCACCGGTTACCCGCAGCTGTCGGCCGACCGGGAGAGGCAGGACATCGAGTCCATCGTCACCGAGACCTGCCCTCTCATCGACGATGGTGCATCCGACCAGGAAGTGAACGCGAAGGTTCAGGAAGTCGCGGCCAACGGATCGACCGTGCCCGACGAGGACCAGGCAGCGCGCATCGCGCAACTGGTGCGGGTGGCGTGCGGGTGAAATGAGCGGCGGACGGCCGCGTAGAATACCGATTCCGTGAGCCTTACCCTCGGAATCGTCGGTCTTCCCAACGTCGGCAAGTCGACGCTGTTCAATGCGCTGACCAAGAACGATGTGCTGGCAGCGAACTATCCGTTCGCCACCATCGAGCCCAATGTCGGCGTCGTCGAACTGCCCGATCCGCGACTGAACCGGCTCGCCGAGATCTTCGGTTCCGAGCGCATCCTCCCGGCCACGGTGTCGTTCGTCGACATCGCCGGCATCGTCAAGGGGGCCTCCGCCGGTGAGGGTATGGGCAACAAGTTCCTCGCCAACATCCGTGAGGCGGACGCCATCTGCCAGGTCGTGCGCGTGTTCGACGATCCCGACGTGGTCCACGTCGAGGGCAAGGTCGACCCGATGGCCGACATCGAGGTCATCGCGACCGAGCTGATCCTCGCCGACCTGGAGACGATCGAGCGGGCGCTGCCGCGGCTCGAGAAGGAGTCCCGGAAGAACAAGGAACTCGTCGCCCAGCTGGAGGAGACGAAGAAGGCGCAGGCGATCCTCGAGGACGGCCGCACCATCTTCTCCGCCCAAGCCGAGGTGAAGGGCGAGCTGCTGCGCGACCTGCACCTGCTCACCGCCAAGCCGTTCCTGTACGTCTTCAACGCCGACGAAGCCGTCCTCACCAACGAGGAGCGTAAGGAAGAGCTGCGCAAGGCCGTCGCACCGGCCGACGCCGTCTTCCTCGATGCCAAGGTCGAGTCCGAGCTCCTCGAGCTCGACGAGGACGAGGCGATGGAGCTGCTCGAATCCATCGGCCAGACCGAGGCCGGTCTGAAGCAGCTCGCGCGCGCCGGTTTCCACACGCTCGGCCTGCAGACCTACCTGACGGCGGGTCCGAAGGAATCGCGTGCCTGGACCATCCGCAAGGGTGACACCGCCCCCAAGGCGGCCGGCGTGATCCACACCGACTTCGAGCGCGGCTTCATCAAGGCCGAGATCGTCTCGTTCGCCGACCTCGACGAGGCCGGCTCGATGGCCGAGGCGAAGGCTCGCGGCAAGGTCCGCATGGAGGGCAAGGACTACGTCATGGCCGACGGCGACGTGGTGGAGTTCCGCTTCAACGTCTGACGCGACGACGCGGTTCGCAAGGCGGCCGCTGCCCCAACTCGATCGCATTTTGGTGTTCTCGACCCCGTATATCGGGGTCGAGAACACCAAAGTTGTCTTGCCGCCATTCCGTAGCCCCGTCGGGAACCGAACGTCGTCACCGCGAGTCAACCGTGCCGGGCGACGTCCTCGCAGAGGATGCTCGGCCACTGTGCGAGATCGGCCGGGGTGTGCGCGATCTCCAGCTTCGCGTGAGGGAGCAGACCCACCAGCGACTCCGCCGTGGACACCGGGTGCGCGGGATCGTCGATCCACGCCAGCACCGTCACCGGAATGTCGATGTCGGACACGGCCTCCGGATCGGGCAGGTCGCTCAGCGCGGCGCCCCGGAACAGCGAGGGCAGCAGTTCCTCGGTGACGTCGGGGACGGTCTCCGGCGCGTCGACGGTGGCCGGCGGTCGTGGCGCGGTCAGATCGCGCGTGAGGAACGCCGCGAGTCCCTGCTGCTCGATGAGATCGGCGGCGGCCCGGTACTCGGCGGCCTTCGCGGCGCGGGTGGCCCAGGCGGTCGCCGGCACCAGCAGGGTGAGGCTGCTGAAGCGCTCCGGATCCTTCACCGCCGCGTGCAGCAGGGTTCCGGTGCCCATCGACGGCCCCACCCCGTGTACCCGCTCGCCGGGGAAGTAGTGGTCGAGCAGCCGCAGCAGGTCGTCGGCGAGCACCGGCCAGCGGTAGTCCTCCCGCACCGCACGACCGGTCGAGCGGCCGTGCCCCCGCGCGTCGTAGCGCAGCAGTCGGGTGCCGCTGAGCCCGCGGCCCAGGTCGAGGTCCATGAGGCGGTCGCGGTGGCGGCTCGAGGTCAGGCCGTGGAGCTGGACGACCGGGTGGCCACCCTCGTCGCTCAGCTCCACGTCGAGTTCGGCCCCCGGCACACTGAAGGTCGGCACATCGTCTCCCGACGTCGGAAAGCGGTTGCTGGGGAAGGCGCCTAGGATACCCGGCATGCGGCTGACAAATGTGGCGCACCTGCGCCTGCCGTTCGGCCGACTGCTCGGTTACGACGTGACCGTCGCGGGGCTCGGCCGGGCGCTTCCCGTGTCGTTCGACCAGCGGCGGCATGTCGGCGCGGGCGAACGTCCCGGCTCCTGGATGGCTCTGTCCTTCCGCCTGTTCGAGCCGGTTTCGCCCGACGACCTCGCGACCGCCTGGCTGGCGGTGATCGCGCGGCACGGCACCCTGCGCTCGGTGTTCACGCACGGCGACGACGGTGAGCCGCTTCTGCGCGAGGCCGAGATCCGCCCGGGCGGGTGGGTCGAGCATCCGATCGGCCCCGGTCAGGCCGTCAACGACGCCCTCCGGGACGTCCTCGACGGCGCGTGTTCGCCCTACAACCGGCCGTCGCACCGGCTGTGCGTGCTCGAGACCGCCACGGAACCGACCGTCGTGGTCGCCGCCGACCACTCGCACGTCGACATGTGGTCCATGTTGGTGATCGCCCGCGACCTGCTCGCCGCCCTCGCCGCCGTGCGCGCGGGACGAGAACCGTCCCTGCCACCGACACCGGCCTTCGCGGAACACACCCGGGCACTGCGGGACCGTCCGGCCGCACCCGCCGAGGTCCACGAGCGCTGGGCCGAGGTGCTCGCCGCCAGCGGCGACGTGATGCCGCGCTTCCCGCTCTCCCTCGGAGCGGCGAGCCTCCAACGCGAACGTGTGGAGGTGCGCGACGTGCTCGACGTCGACGACAGCGCCGCCTTCTCCGCTCAGGCGAAGGACGACGGGGTGTCCACCCTCGCGTTGGTGGTGGCGGCCATGACCGAGGTGACCCTCGAACTGGCCGGAGCCCCGTTGCGGGCGGTGTTCCCGGTGCACAGCCGGTACGACGCCACCTGGCACGACTCCGTCGGCTGGTTCATCACCAATTCGGTGCTCGAATCGGCCGTCCCCGAACCTCGCGCGGCCGCGGACGCGGTCAAGGAGGCGGTCAGGCTCGGATCCTGGCCCCTCGAGGACATCCTGCGCCCGTGGGAGGGCATGCCGGAGGCGCCGGGCATGTTCGCGATCTCCTGGTTGGACCTGCGCCGGCTTCCCGTCCGGGTCGACGCTACCGGCCTCGAGGCGCAGTACGTCGGCGCGACCATCCGCACCGACGGGGTGATGTTGTGGTTCATCCTCGACGACTCGGGACTGCACCTGCGGTGCCGCTATCCCGACACCACCGAGGCCCGGCGGCACGTCGGTGGCTGGCTGGACCTGCTCGTCGCCCGGCTACAGGCACGCGCCCGTGAATCGGTCGGTGGTCTGATCCGATTGGGCGACAGGACTTATCGGGTGCAACGTGCCGGCCGACCCGACGTACCGGCGATCGTCGGGTTGCTCTCCGGCGACGAGCAGAGCGCCTGCGACGGTGTGGAACTCGCCCGTTACGAAGAGGCCTACGACGCTGTCGCCCGCGACCCTTCGCACTATCTTGCGGTGGTACGCGACGAGGTGGGCCGGATCGTCGGCACGATGCAGTTGACGATCGTGCCGGGTCTGTTCCGTGGCGGTGCCACCCGCCTGCTCGTCGAAGGAATCCGGGTCGCCCCGTCCGAACGTTCCCGCGGCATCGGTACGGCCATGCTCGAGTGGGCCCACGATCACGGCCGGAACCGGGGTGCCACGCTCGCGCAGATCGCCGTCGACCCGGACGACGAGCGGGTTCGGACGTTCGGGGCGCGGCTCGGCTACGACTGCACCCACGCCGGATTCGAGCGGGCGCTCTGACGTCGGCCGACTCGACGGCCGAGGGCTACGTCGTGGCCGACTGCGACGTGGTGGAGTTCCGCTTCACCGGGTAGTGCGGCGTGTGCCGACCCGGATCCGTTCCGGCGGACGCGGGGGCGCCGTGCGCGACGAGGTGACGGACGACGTACTCCGCGTCCGCACCGGCCCCGCCGACGAGCATCGACCGGAACGACGACTGGAAGCACAGACCGGTGAAGTACAGACCGGGCACCGAGGGGACCACGCCGCGTTCCTCGCGCGGCCAGCCGTCCGTATCGAACACCGGTAGGTCGATCCAGTCGTACTTCTGGCGGAAACCGGTGCACCACACCACATTCGTCACGTCGAGAATCCGGCCGTCGGACAACACGGGGCGGAGTTCGGCCACGCCGGTCACGCGCTCGGTGACCCGGGTGACGCCGCGTGCGGCCAGCTCCCGCCGACGGATCCGCAGCAGGGGCGCCCGTGGCGCCGTTCGTCCTCGCGAGCATGTCGTCCCATCGGGGTGCGCACGGACAGCACATGTCCCCACACGAACCACAGGATCGGGAACAGCACGCGCATGGCGGGACTGTCGACGCGCACCGGCAGCTGCCCGGTGTCGCGGCCGCACAGAGTCGTCGGATGGGACGCCGCCAGCTCGTAGGCGATCTCGCTGCCGGAATGGGAAGCCCCCACTACGAGTACCGGACCGTCGCGCAACTGCGACGGATCGTGATACTCGCTCGAATGCAGCTGCACGATGCCGGGATCCAGCTCGGAGGCGAAGTCGGGGACGCGTGGGGTTCGACCGAACGTGCCCGTGGCCACGACGACGTTGTTCGCCTCGATCCGCGTGTCGCCGCAGTCGAGGACGAACCGGCCGCCGTCGCGGGAGAGCCGGCGGACCTGGGTGTTGCCGAGCACGGGCAGGTCGAAGCGGGAGGCATAGGACTCGAGGTAGTCGGCGACCTCGTCCTTGGTGGGGGAGCGGTGCGGGTCGCCCGGGAACGCCATGCCGGGCAGTCCGTCGTACCCGGCGGGGCTGTACAGGCGCAGCGAGTCCCAATGGCAGCGCCAGTTGTCGCCGATGCGTCGGTTCGTGTCGACGACGAGGAACGGGCGGCCGCGACGAGCGAGATGGTAACCGGCGGACAGGCCTGCCTGACCTGCGCCGATGACGGCGGTGTCGATCTGCTGGGGTGCGCTGTGGACGGTCATGACGACTCCCCGGGGTGAGGGAACTACACCGACGACGTTAGCTACTGCTGTCCGTCGGCCGCGTCGGAAGGAATTCGCAATCGAAGGTGGCGGCGTATGGGCAGTTCTACCCAGTCAGAGCAGACGATGCTCGTACGCATAGGCCGTCGCCGCTGCTTGTGAGGAAACGTCGAGCTTGGTGAATATGTTGCTCAGGTGCCGGGCCACCGTCTTCTCGCTGATGACGAACTCGTGGGCGATGGCTCGATTCGTCCTGCCCGTGGCAACGGCGCGCAACACTTGGATCTCCCGGGGCGTCAGTCCGTTCCGTGCGTTCGCGAGCGCCGGAACGCGGAGCTCACGTAGATCCGGCAACGCATGCAGGCCGTGGAATATCGATGCTGCCGAGTCGAATTCGAGGCGGGCCTCATCGTCGTCGCCGAGTGCGGCACAGCAGCGACCCTGCAGCACTCGTACCCGGGCGCGTTCGTAGGGTGCGCCGAGGTCACGCCAGTGCCTGCCGGATCGTCGCAACCGTGCGAGGGCACCGCAGGGATCGCCTTCGGCGAGCAGGACCGCACCCTGTGCGTGGTCGGCCATCGCTGTCAGTGCCGGAGCATCCTGTGTCCGGGTCAGTGCCTCGAGTTCGTCGGCGCTGCGCCGTGCGGCGGCGACATCCCCGGTGGCGAGCACGATCTCCGTGTGGGCGGCGAGCATCCGCGGCCGGTCGAGATTCGAGGCTTCGCCGAGACCCCGGAGGATCCCGGCGACCGCTGCGGCGGTGTCACCCTGTCGCAGACGCAGCAGAGCCAGACCCGGCTGCACTTCCTGCCCGTACCTGCCCGCAGCTCGGTAGGCGGCGTCCGCTTCGGCGAACTCGCCGCGCAGACGGTGCAGTTCACCCTGTTCGTACAGGGCCATTCCCATCGCGGGTTGACCGGGCGGATCCGACAGTCGCTGCAGGGCGAGGCGGGCGAGGTCCATCGCCTGGGACCAGTCGCCCTCGAGTTGCAGCATCTGGGCGCGGTGGACGAGGCACTGTCCCCGGAACGGCACGAGGCCGGTCTGATCGTCGCACCAACGGCCGAGTGCCTGTATCCACTCCTTCGCCCGTTGCAGATGATATGTGCCGTAACAGGTCTCGATGACCGCGCAGTACACCAGGCCGGAGACGACGGGTGAGACCTCGCCCAAGCCGACGGAGACGAGTACCTCGTCGAGTGTCCGCAGCCCGCCCTCGACGTCGCCCAGCAGGACTCGGCACTGCCCGATGCCCAGTGAGCCGAGGGCGAGGAGGTCGGCGTCGTGGCATGCCCGTCCGATGTGCTGGGCAGCGGTGAAGATCGGCAGGGCCTCGGCCGGACGGTTCGCGTACATCTCCTGAACCGCTCCGGGGATCATCAGAAAGCCGCTGGTCGCGCAGTCCGGTCGCTCGGCGACACCCGACTGTCGTGCTCGTTCCAGCCAACCTCCGGCCCGTGCCACCTCACCGCGGCCCATCAGAAGGAAGCACAGCCAGAAGGCACTGCGGCCCGCGCTCTCGGATTCTCCGGCTTCGAGATGTGCGGCGAAGGCGCGCTCGTACAGCGCGACGCTGTCGTCGTCGTGTCCCGTGAGGTATGCGGCTCGCGCGAACAGATCGAGGTCGTCCGCGGCCAGGGCGGCGAGTGTGTCGGCCCTGCGGAATCCGTCCAGGGCACGTGGCCACTCGCGCGCGCGGAACGCTGCCCGCGCGTGGTCCAGGACCGTCGACCTGCCCATGTCCGCTCCCGCGATCGAGCGCCGCCGACACCGGCTGATTGTGATCCTACGCCCGCGGATACGAAGGGACGCCGGTGTGCGCGCGCTCACGACGGTCGCATGCCCGCCAGGACGATCGACACCAATCGCGGAACGAGATCCGGGGTCGCCGCGCGGATCGCCTCGGGTAGGGGGCGGGTGATCAGTCCGATGGCCAGGACCAGTTCCAGTGCGTGGAGGTCGGTACGCACGATGCCGGCGGCCCGCACCGCGTCGAGCAGCTCCTCGACCCCGGTTAGCGTCTGCGCCTGGGCGTCGCGCACCGATCCGGAGATCTCGTCCGTCACGAACTCGGCGAGGGTCGCGGAGAGGGCGCCCAGGTCGAGTTCGACCAGCCGCTGTACGTAGCCCACCCAGGCGTCCTCGGGGGATGAGCCGACCCGCTCCAGGGCTTCGGTGCCCGCTGCACGCATGTCGCCGAGGATCGCGAGCGCGACCTCGTCGGCCAGCGCGGCCCGGGACTCGAAGTTCCGGTAGAGGGTGGCGATGCCGACTCCGGCGGCCTCCGCGACCGCTTCGAGTGCGACGTCGCTGCCGTGGGCTGCGAACAGTCGACGCGCCTCCTGGACGATCAGCTGACGACGCTTCGCGGCATCGGCGCGCATCGGTTCCCTTCCTTCCGGACCGGGCTGTGAGGAGCTTCGCTTGACATGTCCATCCTAACCGGAGGAATATTCTCCGATAGAAGTGGAGGAAAATCATCCACTTAACGATGGTCGGACAAGGAAGACGCGATGGCAGACGCCGTTACGACGACAGTTCCCGACGCGGGTGACTCCACCGCGCGCAAGCCTCACCCCGCGCTGGCGCTACTGGGGATGACATGCGGGCTCGGGGTGATCCTGGTACTCATGCTGCTGGTCTTCATCATGCCGTCGCTGAGGAGCGGACCACACGACCTGCAGGTCGGCATCGTCGGAACCTCCGCGGCAGCAGATCGATTCGAGACGTCGCTCGCGACGGCCGCCCCCGACGCCTACACCTCGCAGCGGTTCGCCTCCGAACAGGAACTGCGCGACGCCATCCACGACCGCGACGTCATCGGAGGGTTCGTCGTCGCCGAGTCGGGCGTCCGCACGCTGGTCGCCGGCGCGGGCTCGACCGCCATCTCCGGTTCGCTCGCCGGCACCGCGCAGGCGGTCGGCGGAGCGATCGGGACCGACGTGACCGTCGAGGACGTCGTCCCGCTGCCGGAATCCGACCCCACCGGTGTCGGTATCGGTGGCCTCGCCTTCCCGCTCGTCTTCGGTGGCATCGTCCCGGTCGTCGCATTCCGGAAGATCCTGCCGCGCAGCGACGGCTGGTACCTGACCGGCCTGCTCGTCTTCGCCGCAGTCGGTGGCATCGTCGTCGCGTCCATCCTCACCTTCGCCTTCGGAAGCATCGAATCGACCTTCGGGCCGGTCGCGGGATCCATGGCCCTCGGTATCGCCGCCCTTGCACTTCCGCTGGCCGGACTCCAGAAGGCCTTCGGTGCCAAGGGGTTCACCATCGGTGCGATGGCCATGATGTTCCTCGGCAATCCGCTGGCCGGTATCGCGACGACGTCGGCATGGTTGCCGTCCGGACTCGGCACCTTCGGTCAGATCCTTCCCCCGGTGCTGCCGGAACCCTCGTGCGCTCGGCCGCATACTTCGACGGCGCAGGCGGACTCGCGGCACTCCTGACCCTCGTCACGTGGATCGTCGTGGGAGTGCTGCTCTACGTGGTCGGTATGCGACGTGCGGTGGGTGAGGAACCGGCAGAGCGTCCTTCCGCGCAGCTCGCGGCCTAGCGGACCACGTCGAGCGGTCCCTCCTCGGGCGTCGGCGGCTCGAACCGCTCGAAGTACTCCGTCGCCGTCTGCTCGGTCAGCGGCCAGTCGTCCGCCCACCTCCCGTGCCGGTTGCCGACCCGGCTCAGGATGGTCTCGAGATCCGTTGCGATGTAAACGGTCTCCGGCACGATGCCCTGCGGCGCGAGAAGTGCGCGGAACTCGTCACGTTGTCGCCGGAACCAGAATCCGAAGTCGAGCACGACATCGTTCCCCGCCGTGACATAGCGAAGCAAGCGCGCTTTCAGGTCTGCCGATACTTCGGCAACCACCTCGGCGGAGGGCATGGTCGTGATCCCGCGATCCCAGAACTCCACCTCGTACGACAGACGCGTCCAGCCCGCGCGCTCCAGGCGCTTGGCGTAGGTGGTCTTGCCTGCACCGGCCGGACCGCACATCATCACGACGCGAGGCACTCGGGTCCTGTTCACTGCCACCGGCCCGACGGTACACACCGCCACCGGCATCGAGACCGGTGATGCGTATCGCCGATCCGGATCGGATCGGACTCGATCCACACGCTCCTGGGCGTCAGGGCACGGTGAAGGTAGCGAAGCCCGGCGTCATCGGCGGACCGGGAAGGGGATGGAGTACGAGCGCGACCTGTCCGCTCCCCGTCGCCAGGGTGGCTTCCGGTGGGAAACCGTTCAATCCGTCCGACATCCGCGCAGTACCGGATGCGCCGGTCGTCAGGTTCAGCCAGTCGACCTGGGCGTAGATCAGGCATCCCCAACCTTCCGGCTTGCTGCCCGTGACGGTCACGCTCCCTTCGGTCTCGCCGATCCGGACGGCGCACCGGCTGGGCGGCACATCGAAGCTTCCACTGGGATTGCCGTAGGAAGCCGGGTTGATCTGGAACGGGACGGTCACCTCCGCGGCCGCAACCCCGGGCGTTGCAAGGGCAGAGGTCGCAACAGCGAATGCGCAAGCTCCGATGACGCGGGCGAGACGGGCCACAGGGTCTCCTTCGGGTGCCGGTCGGGTTCGCCCCATTCTCATCGGCTCGAACGGCCCCGTCCGCCGATCGGCCGAATTGCTGTTCCCGAGTCCGCTATGTCTTCGAGGCCTTCTCGGTCTTCGACGAGAGTCTGCCGATCACGGCGCTTCCGATGATGCCGACGACGATCATGCCGATCCCGACCGCGTCCGGTATCGAGTCGGTGACCCACCCGAAGATGCCCGCGACCAGCACGAAGGTCGGCAACCAGTCGATCAGCTTCAGGAGCGACGGGGCGGCTTCGGTCTCGCCCTGCGACGCCGCGAACTTCGCTCCGGCGTAGTCCGGGTAGAACTCGGTGAAGGAGACCGCGAAGAAGATCGCCGCGAGTTGGAGCACCCAGCCGGTCCAGAAGTTGCCAGGGTCGCGCATAACGGCGTCGCCGATGAATCCGACGATGGCGGAGAAGGTGAACGCACCGGCCCAGACCGCGGAGATCACGTAGTTGATCTTCATGAACAGGGGAGACGTCCAGTATTCCTGGGGCGTGTCCTCTTTCGCGTAGGGGAGTGTGAACGGCCTGCGTGCGATCAGGGTGGCGAAGACGAACACCGCGAGCGCGATGTTGGTGAGTTCACCGGCCCAGATCTCCATCCAGTCGATGACACCGTCCGAGGCGATGAGGCCCACCGCGGCCAGCACGGCGAAGAACGCCGCGCCGAACGTGTCGAGGGCGTGTATCTTGATGCCGCGTCGCGCACCCACCCACATCGTCAGCAGGACGAGGCCGAGAGCGAAACACACTGCTTCCTCGAACCGTCCCGGGGCCGACAGGACGGACATGAGGATCCACGGTGCGATTCCCGACAGTGGCGACCGGAGGTAACCGTCGACGACCTTGGTCATGCCTACCAGGGTATTTCGTGAAGCCGCAGGCGTCGGAGTTTTCGAAGGATCGACCAGGATCCGCTCGGAGGCACTCAGTCCTGCGTGGTCGGTGCCTCGGCCAGGCTGCGCCGGGTGGCGAAGCGGCGCTCGGCGCCCGATAAGGGGTCGACGAATTCGAGTTCCCGCGCGAGCAATTGGAGGGGGAGCGAATGGTCGTCCGGTGTCTCGGGCAGCAGGACGGGATACCAATGGTCGCCGAGGATCCCGATACCGAGCGCCGCCAGGTGCACTCGCAGCTGATGCATCCGACCTGTGTGCGGGCGCAGCAGGGTGTGCAGGACGGCCCGCCCCGACCTGCTCACCCCGGATCCGAGCACCTCGATCAGCGTCTCCGAGTTGGGTTCGCGGGTGTCGTCGACGACGACGCGCAACTCACCGCGCCGCGCCTCGATGTGATTGCGGTACAGCACGGGGAGCGGGCGTCCCGCGATCTCCGGCGTTGCCGGATCCCACTCCGCCGGCAGTGTGGACACCGCCTCGTACACCTTGGTGACCCGGCGCTTCTCGAACAGCGACTGGTAGGCGCCACGGGTCTCGGGCCGGGCCGAGAACATCACCAGTCCGGCGGTCGCCCGGTCGAGCCGGTGGATCGGTGTCAGATCAGGGTTGTCGAGGCGGGTCCGCAACCGGACCAGCGCCGACTCGCGCAGGTAGCGCCCGCCCGGAGTGGTCGGCAGGAAGTGCGGCTTGTCGACCACGACGAGGTCGTCGTCGGCATACAGGATGTCCTCGTGGAACGGCACCGGTTCCTCGACGGGCAGATCGCGGTAGTACCAGACGAACCGGTGCTCTCCGAGTTCGGTGCTGCGACCGATCGGTTCTCCGTCGATGCCCACGATCTCTCCGTCGTCGAAGCGGCGGTAGAGATCGTCGGCGTCGAGATGGTCGAAGCGTGCGACGACGTACTCGGCGACCGTCGACCACGGACCGGAGGTCGGAACACGCAGTCGCGTGGGCCCGACCCCGTTCCTGACGGGCAAGGGTGAGGGCATCGGCACGGGCACCATCCTCCCATCGGCTGCAACGTGAGCTGCGCCTCGGGTGATCGGCGGTGGCGCGATCGGAGAGCGAGGCGCGGTTCACAGATGCTCGTCGGGGACGGGCGACACCGTTCTGCCACCATGTCCGCATGACTGCACCGGCCCGGCTCGGCATCCCGACCGGCACGCTCGCGCTGCTGGCCGCCCTGTACTTCGCGCAGGGTCTGCCGTACGGGTTCTTCACCCAAGCGCTTCCGGTGGTACTCCGCGAGTCCGGTTTCTCGCTGATCGCGATCAGCGCGACGGGTGTGCTCTTCGCGCCGTGGGGGCTGAAGTTCCTGTGGGCGCCGTACGTCGACCACTACGGGACCCGGCGTCAGTGGCTGCTCTCGCTCCAGCTCGCGGCGTCGGCGGTGTCGCTGATTCTGGCGTGCCTCGACCTGTCGTCGACGCTGCGGTGGCTGCTCGTCGGCATCGCGGTGGTCAACGCCCTGTCGGCCACGCAGGACGTCGCCACCGACGGTCTGGCCGTGCAACTGCTCGGACCGAAACAGCGCGGGCTGGGGAACGGCATCCAGGTCGGCGCGTATCGCATCGGCATGATCGTCGGCGGGGGAGCACTGCTGTGGGTGTTCTCCCTCGCCGGTTGGCGCAGCCTGTTCCTCGCGATGGCATTCCTGCTGGTACTGACGACGATCCCGGTATGGCGACTGCCGCGCACGGAGCGACGGGCCACGCCGGATCGGGAACCGCGAAGCGCGACCCGCATGACGGTCGCGTGGTGGGCGCGTCTGCGCCGCCCCGGGATGCTCGCGTTCATCCTGCTCATCGGCGGCTTCAAGTTCGGTGACTCGATGGGCTCGGCGATGGTCGGCCCGTTCATGTCCGACTCGGGACTCACCCTCGGGCAGATCGCGCTGGTCAAGGGTGTGCTGTCCTCGGCAGGCGCTCTCGGCGGTGCCGCCCTCGGTGGGTGGCTGTGCTTCCGTCGCGGTCGTCGGCAGGCCCTGCTGATCGGTGGTGTCACCCAGACCGCGAGCCTCGCGCTGTACGTCGTCGCGTCGCTCGGCTACGGCGGGTTCGGGCTCATCGTCTCCGCGAGCCTGGCCGAACACGTCCTCGGTGGCGCCGCGACGGTCGCGGTGTTCACGCTCATGATGGACGCCGCGGACAGGGACCACGCCGGCAGCGACTACACCCTGCTCGCGTGCGCGATCGTCGTCGTGCAGGGCATCGCGGGATTCACCGCCGGTGTGGTCGGAGACGTGTTCGGTTATCCCGCGCTGTTCGGCACGAGTCTGGTGCTGTCGGGAATCGGCTGTGCCGTCCTGCTGCTCGCTCTCGATCGGGGCATCGGGCCGACCGGGGTGCACGATGTGTGGCGGAGCGGCGCGGGGCAGGCGGCCTCGCGTCCCCGGTGATCCCCGGAACTGTCGATCACCGCGACCAGTACTGCAGCATCGGCTCCTCGGCGAGCACCGTCGACCCTTCGGAGATGACGAGAGCGCTCGACGAGATGCTGTACTGCACACCGGCGTTCGTGGCGGTGAAACCGTCACCCGAGGGTACGGGGTCGTCGATCTCGATCGCCGCACCGTCGTTCGTGCGGACACCCTTGTAGTAGTACCGTCCGGCCCCGGTCTCGCACACCACGACGAGCGAGTCGGCCGTCTGCCCGATGGCCACAGCGGGATTCGTGTGGTTGCACCGTGCCTCGGGGATGCCGACGAAGCCCTGTGCGTCGGTGTCCTCGGAGGCCGACACGGGCGGTAACGGCCGAGCGGGCCCGGCTGCGGGCGCGGGATTGCCGGTGGCCGTGAGTTCGAGATCCTCGATCCGCAGCGCCACGTCGCCCGGAAGCACGGTGACGTAGCTGTTGCCCTGCACGATGCTGTTGGCCGTGATGCACTCGAAGTCTCCGGTCAGGCACGACAACCGCTCCCAGTAACCGCCGAGCGAACCCGTCGGGCGTAGCGCGTATTCGCCGGGGGCGATGTCCACCCCGACCTTCAGAGTGCCGTTGGTCGGGAAGCCGCTCGGGGTGAGGGACCGACTCGCCTGTGCTCGTGGGGCGGGCGGATCCGTTTCCGCACGCGGAACTGCGGACGGCGAGACGGTGACCGTCACGGTCGACGGGGGCGGGCTCGCGGCGACAGTGCTCTCCGGGTCCGTATCGGACGAGCGGGTCAGGACGACGACCAGCGCGGCAACTGCGGCGATGACGGCGACCAGCAGGGCACCGCCCACGAGCCACGGCCACTTCGGTCGTCGCGGCGGGGTCGGGGTGGGCCAGGGCGGCGGGGGAGCGCCGTAGCCGTAGCCGTACCCGTCCTGCGGAGGCTGCATCGACATCCGGATCCCTTCGCTGTCGCGGTGGTGTGCCTCCGGATATCGCTGCCGATGTCTCCTGCTGTTACGTCCGGTGGGGAGGCGCTATCCGGTGCGTTGCAGGTCGGTGCAGGGAAGGGCCAGTTCGGCGAGATCGTCGAGAGAGACGGGTAGCACCCGTGCGAGAGCGGCGATCGTCGCGAAGGCCGGCGTCGCCAGTCGTCCGGTCTCGATCTTCCGAAGGGTCTCCGGCGAGATGTCGGCGGCCCGGGCCACCTCGGTGAGCGTCCTGCTGCCTCGGGCTTCGCGCAGCCGACCACCCAGGCGTTTGCCGGCGGCCAGCTGTTCCGGGGTCAGGGGGAGTCGCACCATGACCCGCAGTCTAGCCGTGTCGGTATGAAAATACCGATCGTCGCGTTAGGGTGGTATTTAAATACCGTTCTGTGATCCTGAGGAGTGCCCCGTGTTGGAACTGAAAACCCCCGGTGAGATCGCGGCAATGGACGTGACCGGCACGTTCATCGCCGAGCTGCTCGACGATCTGACGGGCCGCGCCCGACCCGGCGTGAACCTGCTCGATCTCGAACAGCGCGCGCGGGACATGATCGAGGAACGCGGCGCGGTCTCGTGCTACTGGGACTACGCGCCCTCGTTCGGGCGCGGACCGTTCCGCAACGTCATCTGTCTGTCCGTCAACGACGCAGTGCTGCACGGGCTCCCGCACGACTACGTACTCCGGGACGGCGACCTGCTCAGCATGGACATCGCCGTCTCGATCGACGGCTGGGTCGCCGATTCGGCACGCAGCATCATCGTCGGCGCGGAACGTCCCGAGGACCGGCACCTCGTCGAGGCGACCGAGGTGGCGCTGGACGCGGCCATCGCCGCCGCGCTCCCCGGTAACCGCCTCGGAGACATCTCCGCAGCGATCGGCGCTGTCGCCGCCGAGTACGGCTATCCCGTCAACACCGAGTTCGGTGGTCACGGACTCGGCCGCACCATGCACGAGGATCCGCACGTGGCGAACACCGGACGTGCGGGTCGCGGGCTCGTGCTGCGTCCCGGCCTGACGCTCGCCCTCGAGCCGTGGTTCGCGGCGGGGACGGACAAGATCGTCTACGACCCCGACGGCTGGACCATCCGTTCCGCCGACGGCTCGCGCACGGCGCACAGCGAGCACACGATCGCGATCACCGAGGGTGGACCGCTGGTGCTGACGAAGCGAGAGCGTGTCACCGAATAGAGATGGCACCGAACAGCTCCGGACAGCAGGAACATTCGGAGTAGGGGAGCGGGCTTGCGTGCGGTCCGTTATGGTCGGTGCACCGACGGGCGAAAGGCGATGCCGATGCCGCTGTACGAGTTCCGATGTGCCGACTGCGGGCCGTTCGACGTCTCCCTCCCGATGAGCGAGGTCTCCGCGTCGACCCCGTGCCCCCAGTGTGCTCGACAGGCTCGTCGTTCGCTCACCGCGCCCCGTCTCGGCCGCGGCGGTTCGGCAGCGATGCGCCTGCACGACGCCACGGCACGGACCGCATCCGAACCCGACGTCGTCTCGGGCGCCCTGCCGGGTGTGCCGAGGCGTCCGTCACGGCCGGTCACCACCGACCCCCGACACCGATCCTTACCACGTCCCTGATCGTCACAGCCCCTGATCCGTCACCGCTGCAGGAGGTCCCGTGCCCGACGTCGTGTTCCCCCTCGATTCTACCCGCCGGTTCACCGATCAGGAGAAGATCGGCCACAACCGCTGGCACCCGGACATCCCGCCCGTCGCGACGCTGAAACCGGGGGATTCCTTCCGCGTGCACTGCCGCGAATGGTTCGACGGTGAGATCCACAACGACGACTCCGCCGACGACATCCGCAATGCCCCGCTGCACATCGTGCACGCGTTGTCGGGACCGTTCGCGGTGGAAGGAGCCAAGCCCGGCGACCTGCTCATCGTCGACATCCTCGACCTCGGCCCGATCCCGCAGGAGGACTCGGGTCCGCTCGCCGGGCAGGGCTGGGGCTACACGGGCATCTTCGCGAAGACGAACGGCGGGGGATTCCTCACCGACCAGTTCCCCGACGCCTACAAGGCGATCTGGGACTTCTCCGGGCAGAAGGCGACGAGCCGCCACGTGCCCCACGTGTCGTTCACCGGCATCGTGCATCCCGGCCTGATGGGGACGGCGCCGTCGCACGAACTGCTGTCGACGTGGAACACCCGGGAAGCAGCGCTGATCGCGACGGATCCCGACCGCGAACCGGCGCTGGCGCTGCCGCCCGAACCGAACGGAGCCATCCTCGGCAGCCTGTCGGGCGCCGATTTCGACCGGGTCGCGGCGGAGGCGGCGCGCACCGCTCCGCCGCGGGAGAACGGCGGCAACCAGGACATCAAGAACCTCACGAAGGGAAGCCGGATCTTCTATCCGGTGTTCGTCGACGGGGCGAATCTGTCGGTCGGCGACCTGCACTTCTCCCAGGGTGATGGCGAGATCACCTTCTGCGGCGCCATCGAGATGGGCGGGTTCATCGACCTGCGCGTCGACCTGATCCCCGGTGGTATGGAGACCTACGGGGTGAGCGAGAACGCCATCTTCATGCCGGGCAACACCGACCCGCAGTACTCCGAGTGGCTCGCATTCTCCGGCACGTCCGTGACGCTCGACGGCGAACAGCGGTATCTGGATTCGCAATTGGCGTACCAGCGGGCGTGTCTGCACGCCATCGACTATCTGACGAAATTCGGCTACAGCCCCGAGCAGGCGTATCTCCTGCTCGGGGCTGCACCCATCGAGGGACGTTTGTCGGGTGTCGTGGACATTCCGAATTCGTGTGCCACGGTATATCTTCCGACGGCGATCTTCGACTTCCCGGTCGCGCCCACCGCATCCGGCCCGGTGACGATCGATCCGGGTATCGGAGCGCCGCGTTCGTCGGCGTGAGGGCCGCGAAAATCGTTTGTCGGGTGTGAGCGCGGCGCGTACCGTCCTCGGGTCGGTACATATGCGAACGAAAGGTGGCCCCGGCCATGGACCCGCTCACCGAACGGGACATTCGAACATCCTTCGTCAACTGCTCCAAGGGTGATGCGAAGCGACTTCCGGTGCCGCGCGATCTAGACGACCGGCCGTGGGACGAACTCGACTTCCTCGGCTGGACCGATCCGTCGTTCCCCGGGCGCGGCTACATCGTCGTCCCTCGCGACGGCGAACTCGTCGGTGTCGCCATGCGGTTCGAGCAGCAGGGCTCCGGTAAGACGCAGATGTGCACGATCTGCCTCACCACCCACACCCGGGGCGGCATCGCCCTGATGACGGCCAACAAGGTCGGCGATGCGGGGCGAGCGGGCAACGCTGTCGGGACGTACATGTGCATCGACCTGCAGTGTTCGCTGTACGCGCGCGGCAAGAAGAAGCCCGCTCTGGGAAGCCGGTACCGCGAGGATCTCGAGCCGGAGGAGAAGGCCGAACGCGTCCGCGAGAATCTCCGGGCGTTCGTCGACCGCCTGTACGCCTGATCGGCGAACCCGGCTGCTTCAGTGCGATCCGGGGTTGCGCAGGTGCGCACGCTCCCCGTTCTGATCGAGGATCGTGAGGATCTCCACCGGTCCGTCGTGCGCGCTGATCGCGTGTGGCGTCATCGTCGAGAACTCGGCGGCGTTGCCCTCCTGGATGAGGATCGTCCGCTCGCCGAGCTGGAGCCGGGCGGTGCCCGTCAGGACGGTGAACCATTCGTGCCCCGGGTGCACGGGGAGCGTGTCCGCCGGCATCGGCTCCTGCCGCGTGATCCGCATCTTGGCGATGGTGACGCCGCCCAGTGATCGTTCCCGCGACAACAGCCAGGTCGTGTACCCCGGGGTGTCGCACGGCTGGGGCCTGATCACCACGTCCTGATCCTCACCGGATTCGACGAGCTGGTCGATCGTGGTGTCGAGTGCCCGCGCGATGGGAACGAGCTGGTCGAGTGCGATCCTGCGCCGGCCCGTCTCGATGCGGCTCAGGTTCGACGGGCTGATGTGGCACCGGCCTGCGAGAGCGTCGAGGGTCCACCCCCGCGCGAGCCGCAGGCTGCGGATGCGCTGACGGATGAGTTGGTCCAGATCGGACGATTCTTGCTCCATAGGCAAGAGTGTATGCCGAAACTGGATGACGCGACCTAACGTGAAGTCATGCACCACCACGCCCACCACGCACCGCACGACCACGCGCACGACGAGTCGATGGCCGAGGTGCTCGACCTCGACGCCGCGATGAACCGGCCCTATTTCGAGTCGTTGCTCGACCGGGTCGCCGGACAGCTCGAGCGCGAACCGCGCAGCGTCGTCGACATCGGCGCCGGCACAGGAACGGGCACCCTCGCCCTGGCGCGCCGGTTCCCCCACGCGCAGCTCGTCGCCCTCGACCGGTCCGCCGGGATGCTCGATCGACTCCGGAAGACCGCCGAGCACAACGGGTTCGGTGATCGGATCCGGACCGTCGAGGCGGACCTCGATGCAGGACTGCCGACCGTCGGTGCGATCGACCTCGCCTGGGCGGCCCTGTCCCTGCACCACATCGAGGATCCGGATGCGACGCTCCGGCAACTCGCCGAGGCGATGGCACCCGGGGGGACGGTGGTCGTTACCGAGATGGAGTCGCAACCACGATTCCTGCCCGACGACATCGGTATCGGTACGCCGGGACTCGAAGCGAGATGTCACGAGGCCGCGGCGTCCCGAGGGTGGAACAGATGGCCCGACTGGAGCGACAACCTGCGTCGCGCCGGATTCGATATGGTCGAGATGCGCCGCGACGAACTCGGTGCCGACGTCGACGACACCTCACGCCGATACGCCCACGCGGTGCTGAGCTGGATGCGGACCGGCCTCGACAACGCCGTGTCCGACGAGGATCTCGACACGCTCGATCGGCTCGTCGGCGACGGCCCCGATTCGGTGCTGCACCGGGCAGATCTGGTGGTGCGTGGATCCCGAACCGTGTGGATCGCACGGGCAATCAAGGAGGAGAACCGATGAACACCCAGGAGAACCCCACACAGGACGGTTACGACGTCGTCGTGATCGGCGGCGGCTCGGCCGGACTGAGTGCCGCCACAGCGCTGGCACGCTCACGCCGCTCGGTGCTTGTCGTCGATGCCGGAGAACCGCGCAACGCCCCTGCCGCGGCCGCGCACAACGTGATCGGACACGAAGGCATCGCGCCGACCGAACTGCTGGCTCTCGGACGGAAGGAGGCCGCCGGATACGGCGCCGAAATCCTGTCCGCACGAGCAGAATCCGCTCGTCGCAGCGACACGGGATTCGAGATCGGTCTCTCCGGCGGCACCACCGTGCAGGCACGTCGACTGATCCTCGCGACGGGACTGGTCGACGAGCTGCTCGACCTGCCCGGAGTCCGCGAACTGTGGGGGAAGAGTGTCCTGCACTGCCCGTACTGTCACGGCTGGGAGGTTCGGGACCGGCGCGTCGGCGTGATCTCGTCGGGGCCGATGAGCGTGCACCAGACCCTGTTGTTCCGTCAGCTCAGCGACGACGTCGCCTTCTTCACCCACTCGGCGCCCGCCCTGGAGAGCGAGGCCCGCGACCAGCTCGAGGCGCGCGACGTGCGGATCGTCGACGGCACCGTCGCGGAACTGCGAGCGGACGGCGAGGAGGTCCGTGCCGTGGTGCTCGAGGACGGCACCGAGGTCGAGGTCGACGCCGTGGTGGTGGCACCGCGTTTCGTCGCCCGCGCCGACCTGTACGAGCAGCTCGGCGGAACGGTCACCGACCATCCCGTGGGGACCCTCATCGAGACCGATCCGACGGGGAAGACCGCTCTGCCCGGCGTGTGGGCGGCGGGCAACTCCGCCGATCTCTCCGCGGTGGTCGTGGTCGCTGCAGGCGCCGGCGTGATGACAGGGGCGGCCGTGAACGCCGACCTGATCGCGGAGGAGACGGCCGCGGCGGTGGAGGAACGAGCCGCCCGCGGACTCACCTTCGCCGAATAGTCCTGTCGGGCATACGAGAACGGCCGGGCGAGCACACGCTCGCCCGGCCGATTCGCGATCTGCGTCAGAACGGGTAGGGCGCGATGTCGGGACGCACCGTGACCCACTGGGTCTCGGTGAACGCCTCGATGTTCGCGGCCGGACCGCCGAAACGGGAACCGGTACCGGATGCCCCGACCCCGCCGAAGGGAGCGTTGGCCTCGTCGGCGACGGTCATCTCGTTGATGTGGATCTTGCCCGAGTGGATCCGGTCGGCGATCTTCATCGCTTGTCCCACGTCGCCGACGATGCTCACCGACAGGCCGTACTCGGACGCATTGGCCAGTTCGACGGCCTCGTCCGAGTCGGAGAACTTCAGCACCGGCGCGACGGGACCGAAGATCTCCTGGCCCCAGGCGGGCATCTCGGTGGTCAGATCGGTCAGGACGGTGGGCCGGTAGAACAACCCCTCGTGCGTGCCTCCGGCAGCGAGAGTGCCGCCCGCGGCGACGGTGTCCTGCACGATCGTGTCGATGTTCGCCAGCTGACGCTCGTCGATGATCGGGCCCAGGTGAACCGGGCCGCCTGCGGGATCGCCGACGACGAGCGCATCCGCCTTCGCGGCGAGGGCGCGCACGTAGTCGTCGTAGACGGACTCGTGCACCAGGTGCCGGCCGGTGGTCATGCAGATCTGGCCCTGGTGGAAGAACGATCCCATCGCTCCGACACCGGCAGCGAGATCGACGTCGGCGCCGGGGAGCACGATCATCGCGTTGTTGCCGCCGAGTTCGAGGTGGGTGCGCTTGAGATGTTCCGCGCCGGCCTTGCCGACGTGGCGTCCGGCGGCGGTGGATCCGGTGAACGAGACCACCCGCACCTCGGGAGCATCGACGGTCGCGGCGCCGACGTCACCCCCACCGGGTAGCACCTGCAGCACACCGGCGGGTAGTCCGGCCTCCTCGAAGATCCGGGCCACGGCGACACCACCGATGACGGTGGTCCGCGGATCCGGCTTGAGCAGCACCGCATTGCCGAGGGCGAGAGCCGGGGCAACCGAGCGCATCGCGAGCAGCAACGGGAAGTTGAACGGCGCGATCACCGAGACGACGCCGGCGGGCAGGCGGCGCGCGATGGACCAGTGACCGTTGTCCGAGGGCAGGTACTCACCGTGCGGATGGGTGGGCAGCGCCGACGCCTCGAAGCACTCGGTGGCGGAACCGAACACCTCCATGGCGGCCTTGTCCGGAATGGACCCGGCCTCGCGGAGTCCCCAGCCGATGAGTTCGTCGGCGTGCTCACGGAACTTCTCGCCGGCGCGACGAAGGATCTCCGCACGCTCGGACGGCGCCGTGGCGGCCCAGGACTTCTGCGCGGCGGCGGCGGCGCGGGCGGCGGCGTAGACGTCATCGGGGTCGGCCAGGCCGATCTCGGCGATTTGTTCCCCGGTCGCGGGGTTGGTGACCTTCGTGGTGCCGCCGTTGCCGGGGCGCCAGCCGTCGAGATGGATCTTTCCCGTCCACAGGGCTTCGTCGAGCAAGGCCATAGGGTTCTCCTCAGCGTGGTCGTCGCCGTCCCGCGCGCGTGGGACACCGATGTGTTCCACGAGTGTGGGAGCGATGACGGCTCGTAGGATCGATTCTTCTCATTAAACGAGAAAGCCCGCGATATCCGTCTACGCACGACGAACACCACGTGCACCGCTCCGCGGCCGAAGGGACATGAGCGAGCACAATGATCCGAATGGAACTGGCCCTCATGGCAGTGGTCGGCATCGCCGGCACCGTGAGCATCGCGGCTGTACTCGGCCGCGCTGAGCATGCCGGCCCAGGACTTCCGCCGGAACTTCAAGGCCATCAGCGGACTCGGGGTCCTTCTCGTCGTCGTGACCACTGCGGCTGCTCACCATCGCGGCCGAACGCGGGGCCCTGCTCGAGGGCCGGGCGCGCGGTACCTACAGTTCGCAGACGCTCGGTGCGGCCCAGCGCCGCCTCGACCTCGAGGAGACCCGATTGCAGGCGCTGAGCGAACAACCCTGACGGTCCGCGGCGCGGACGCCCCGCCCGAGAACCCGCATCCCGCCGCACTGTTTGACATGATCGTTCGGTCCGGATCCGCCCGGGCGCGTCGTGACCCGGGTAGGAGTGACAGGTGTCGGAGGGCAGTACGGACAGAGCGCCGCGTCGGCGCGTCGGTCGATGGATCCTGATCGTCTTCGTCGTGGTGCTCGTCGTCGTGGCGGCGGCGTTCGTCCTCACCCCCGTGCCGGGATCACTGGTGGTGCGGAAGGTGTTCGAACGCGACGCGCGGGAGCAGACCGCGAAGCTCGCGGTGCACGCTCCGGAGACGGACTTCGTCGCCGACCTCCACTATCGGGAGGACGACCCGGACGCCTATCTCGACGTGTACACACCGCCGGGGACCACCGAGGCGCTGCCGACGATCGTGTGGACGCACGGTGGCGCGTGGTTGTCGGGTAACCGCACCAACTACGCGGGCTACTACAGGCGTCTCGCGGCCGCCGGATTCACCGTGGTGTCGGTCGGCTACTCGCTCGCACCGGGCCACCGCTATCCGACCCCGGTGCGGCAACTCGTCGATGCACAGCGCTACCTGCTCGAGCACGCCGACGAACTGCACATCGACACCGAGCGGATCGTGCTCGCCGGTGACTCGGCCGGGGCGCAACTGTCCGCGCAGATCGCCGCGGCGATCACCGACCCCGACTACGCCGCGACCCTCGGTGTCGACCCGGCGTTCACTCGGGAGAACGTTCGCGGTGTCGTGCTCAACTGCGGCATCTACGACCTGTCCGCGATCGGTGGGAGCGGCGGGCTGACCGGATGGGGCGTGGAGCAGGCGATGTGGGCCTACACCGGCGCCCGGGAGTTCGCCACTTCGGATGCGGCGGGCCAGATGTCGGTATTGAACTCGGTCACCGAGAACTTCCCGGCCACCTACATCTCCGGTGGCAACGCCGATCCGCTCACCGCCACCCAGTCCGAGAGGCTCGCGCAGCGGCTCACCGGACTGGGTGTGCAGGTGGATGCGTTGTTCTATCCGGACGACCACACACCGGAACTGGCACACGAGTACCAGTTCGATCTGTCGACACCGGATGCGCGTGCCGCGCTCGAGCGGACGATCGATTTCGTCCGCAAGGTCACGACGTAGCGCGCGCGGGGATCTCGGCGACGACGCGTTCGGCGAGCGGCCGCGAGGAGGCCGGGTTCTGGCCCGTGTACAGGACGCGGTCGACCACCACGTGCGGCTGCCAGGCGTCCGTGGACGAGAAGACGGCCCCGGCCTCCTGCAGGCGGTCCTGCAGCAACCAGGGTGCCTTGTCGGCCAGTCCCGCCTGGACCTCCTCGACGTTCGTGAACGCCGTCAGGCTGTAACCCTCGAACAACCAGCGACCGCCGGACTCGTGGGCGGGAAGCAGGGCAGCCGGGGCGTGGCACACCATCGCGACCACTTTGTCGGCCTCGACGAAGTGCCGGACGAGTTCACCGAACCGCTCGTCGACGGCCAGATCCTCCATCGGGGCGTGGCCACCGGGCACGAACAGCAGGTCGAAGTCCTCGGCCCGCTGGTCCTCGAGCACCGCCGCACCGGTGAGCACCGGCTGCAGCTTCTCGAGCGACGACTTCAACTCGGCCACGCGGTCCTCACCGCCTGCGGCGTCGGGTTCGAGGCTGGCCTGGTCCACGACGGGCGTGCGGCCGCCCGGAGTGGCAACGGTGATGTCGTAGCCGGCTTCGTCGAAGACGGTGTACGGCTCGACGAGTTCCTCCGCCCAGAAGCCCGTGGGATGGCGGGTGCCGTCCTGCAATGTCCAATGATCGGCGGAGCTGACGACGAACAGGATGCGGGTCATGGTGTGTCCTCTCTGATGAACGCAGAGGCCGGGTACCCGCTGTGAGCGGGACCGACACTGGCGGTGACGACGATCGCCGGGCCCACGAGGGACCCGGCGATCGTGTGACGTGACTGGGGTGCGGCGGATCAGATGCCGACCACCTCCTGCGCGATGGCGGCCAGACGGGTCTGGGCCGCGGAGATAACACCGTGTCGTGCCTTGTGCGCTTCCTCGTAGGCGACGATCGCCCGGATGTCCGCGGGCTCGGTCAGTTCCTTGACCGCCGCCACGGCCTTCGGGACGGTGAGATCGTCGTAGTTCCGGATCGGCAACTCCTCCTCGGTGAGGACACCCGAGGCGCTGCGTGCCTTGTGTAGAGCGTCGGCGGTGCCGTCGGCGCCTTCACGACGGCTCACGCGCTCGGCCGTCTCGAGAGCCGCATCGCGCGAGGCACCGATGGTCTTGGCTGCGACGTCACCGGCATGCGCGCCGCGCGAGAGCAGCGACTCGATGCGGGGACGCGTCGAGCGGGCGACATCGATCGCTCGATCGATGCTGCGCGCCGACCAGGTGACCGGCGTGTTGACCAGGCGCACCGCTGCGCCGGCCGCGGCCTGCAGGGGAGTGCGACGCAGAGCGGCAGGACCACCGAGCGCCTCCTCCGCGATGACGGTGGTGAGCCACTCGACCGTCGCCGTGTGAGCCGTGATCAGACGGTCCGCCAGCGACACGATCGACTTGTGTCCGCCCGCGATGGCCAGTGCCTTCACGTAGCGGGCACGGTCGAGGAGCTGATGTTCGAGGGCGAGGTCCGACAGCAGTGCTTCGTCGAACGGCTGCGCCTGTTCGGTGAGGGTCTTCACCATGATGGCGGCGCGGCCGATGAACGGCCCGACCACATCGGGAAGTCCGCCCAGATCGCGGATCGCCTCTTCGATCGCCACCGCACGGATGCGGCAGTTCTCGGCGTTCTCGGTCAGCTCCTTGCGTACCGCTTCGGTTCGGGCCTGCGCGACACGCGTTTCGGCGACCTGGGTCTCTGCATGGGTCAGTTCGTGGAGAGTGCGCAACTGGGTGAGCAACGCGGGAGTTCGGTTCTCGGTCATCGTGCGTTCGCCTCCTTCGCACTGGAAGAGTCGGTGATCTACCGACGAATTCACATCCATCGAGAAAATGACGTGACAACTGTCGGCTACCCGACCCCCGGAACTGCTAACGTCTATGTGATCCATAACACACCCTCTGGTCGGGTTCGTTGCTGCAGTGACCACTCGGCGCACGCGAGTCGCACGGGTCTCGGTTTGAGCCGGTTGCTCGCGGGGAAACTTCGGAGCACACCTTGACGTGAGAGATCGAGGCCGGGACGAGACGCGGTCCGCCTGACTCCTCAGGTGATCGGCGACCGTGAGACGGCCGCAAGCAGCACAAAGGAAAGCGGGGACGACACGATGACCACGGCAGCACCCGTCATGCCCACGGACGTGATCACCGCTCCGGCGACGGTTGCTCCGTCGCAGTCGGCCGACATTCCGGCGCAGACGATCGACGCGCGGTCCGTCGAGGCCCCGCCGTCGGCCGCCGTGGCGTCGAGGGAGGTGGAACCTCCGGCGACAGAGGAGATGCCGGCCCTGCTCGAGCACCCGATCGCGGGCATGCTGATGTTCGTCGTCCTCGCCGTCTGCGGATTCGCAGCCGCCGCGGTGGTCGCAGGATCCCTGGCGGCCGGGCTCGCTCTGGTGGGTGTCGTCGGAGGAGCGGCGGCGACCCTCGTCGCTGTTCTCTGACGTGGCAGAACAACACCGGTAGGCCCGTTTCGTCCAGATCCGAGCGGGAGGATATCGTCTCCGGTCATGTCCAAGGAATTCGTTTTCACGTCCACGCTCGACCACAGCGTCGAACGCGTCCACGGCGCTTTGACCAGCGAGGACTTCTGGAACAGCCGACTGGCTGCGAGCCAGACCGGCGTGGCGCAGCTCGAGGTCGGCTCCGGTCCCGGGACCTTCCGCGCGAAGGTCTCCGACCAGATCGACACCTCCGCGCTGCCCGCGGTCGTCCGGGGCGTGGTGCGAGGACCTCTGATCATCGAGCGCACCGACGAATGGGGCGGACTCGGGGACGGTACGGCGCAGGGAACCCTCGCCGGCAGCACGTCGGGGCTGCCGATCACGATCGCGGCCCGTTCGGAGCTTCGTGGCAACGCGGACGGCGGTACCGAGATCGAGGTGCGTGGCGAGGCCACCGTCAAGGTTCCCGTCGTCGGTGGGCAGATCGAGGGCCTGATCGTCCAGCTCGTCGAGAACATCGTCCAGAACGATCGGACCGACCTCGACAAGTGGCTCACGGAGAACTGATTCGCAGGGGCGCCCGATCGATCGGCTTCCGATCGACGGATCATCTGGTCCGATGCCGTCGTTCCTCTTCCGAGGTACGGCGGCATCGTCGTTCCCGCCGGATTCGTCGGCGACACACCGGGTCAGGTCGTTGAACAGGGGTGTGACCCAGGCCACCATCGAATCATGTCGATGCCGTGGGACGAGGACGGCGGCTACGCGTGGGAACGCCGCGAGGCCGGATACACCTGGGAGCAGATCGGCAGCGAACTCGGTTGCCCTGCCCATGTCGCACAGAATCTGGGGGAGCGCTACCGCGCGGATATCACTGCCGAGATGACGAGGAACCAGTTGTCGTTGTTCGACATCTCGACCGAGACCTGAATCCCGGCCGCCGGTGTTCGCCGTGTGTTCATCGGATGTGCACCCGCACGGACCCCGTGTGAGGAGGCATCGTCGCCTCCGGAGGGGACCGTAGGTGTCATGGAGGCACTCGTGCGCGACTCCCTGTTCGGTTTCCTCCAGGAGAGCGGACTGGCCGGCTCGGGCGGTGAAGCGGCGGCGCTGCTCATGGAAGGTCTCGTCCGCGTCAATCATCGCCAGGTCCGCAGTCCCCGTACTCCACTTCGTGCCGGGGACGTCGTCTCGATCGCGGGTACGCGATCGATGGCGGTCTTCGGCGTCTCTCCCGGCGGGGTTCGTCCCGTCCTGTAGCTCGTCCGTCGCACGCAGCGCCCGCAACCTCCGGCACGGAGCACTCGCGACCTGCGACGCAGTCGCCTGTCCGGGCGGTGTGATAAGCCGTACCGGACGGGAACGAGCGACGACGAGGGGGAGCGACGCGTGCTGATACTGCACCGTGCCGAGCGCACCGGCATCCTGGCGGATGCGCTGGCCGAGGTGCTCGCCGAGCCCCTCGACGATCCGTTCGCGCGGGAGGTCGTCGCGGTGCCCGCGCGCGGTGTCGAAAGATGGCTCACCCAGCGGTTGTCGGGAATGCTCGGTTCCTCCGCCGGCGACGGGGTGGCCGCCAACATCGACTTCCCGTCCCCGTCCCGCCTCGTCGACGAAGCGCTCGCCGAGGCCTCCGGCATCACCGCCGACGACGATCCGTGGCATCCCTCCCGCATGTTGTGGTCGCTGCTCGGGGTGATCGACGAGTGCGTCGGCGAACCGTGGTGCGCCACCCTCGCGCGGCATCTCGGTCACGGCGCCGACGACCACCGGGCCGGACGCCGGTACGCCACCGCAGCGCATCTCACCGGCCTTCTCCGCAGTTACGGACTCCAGCGCCCCGGGATGATCTCCCAGTGGGCGGCGGGGAACGACACCGACGGCACGGGTGCGCCTCTCGACGACCATCTGCGTTGGCAAGCCGAGCTGTGGCGACGGCTGCGCGCCCGCATCGGCGTCGACAGCCCGTCGCAGCGACTCGACGAACTGTGCGGCCGGCTGCGCAACGACCCCGACGTCGTCGACCTGCCCGAACGACTGTCGATCTTCGGTCCCACCCGGCTCGACACCGTCCTCGTCGAGGTGCTGTCCGCGCTCGGGCACCACCGCGACGTGCACATCTGGCTCCCGCACCCGAGCCCGGTGATGTGGGACGGACTGACCCGCCGCCCGGCGTCGATGCGCCGCGCCGACGACCACAGTGCCCTCGGGGTGCAGCACCCGCTGCTCGCCGCGCTCGGCCGCGACGTGCGCGAACTCCAGAGCCGGCTCTCCGGCCTCGAGTGCACCGACGTTCCCCATCCCTCACCCCGGCCGCCGTCGACGCTCCTCGGCCGGTTGCAGGCCGATCTCCGCGACGACCGCGCCCCCGAACGCGGATCGGCCGCGCCCGACGGGACCGTGATGATCCATGCCTGCCACGGCCCCACCCGACAGATCGAGGTGCTCCGCGAGTGCCTGCTGCACCTGTTCCGCGACGACCCCACGCTCGAACCGCGCGACGTCGTCGTCATGTGCCCCGACGTCGAGACGTACGCGCCGCTCGTCCACGCCGCCTTCGGTGCCGGAGTCGGTGAGCATCCCGGCCACACGCTGCGGGTCCGTCTCGCCGATCGTGGCCTGCGCCGCACCGATCCGGTGCTTGCGGTGGTGTCCGAACTGCTCGCGCTCGCCGACGGCCGGGTCACCGCCAGCGAGGTCCTCGATCTCGCCGCCTCCGCCCCGGTGCGCCGCAAGTTCGGATTCGACGACGACGAGCTCGAACGCCTGCAGGAGTGGACCACCGAGACCGGTGCCCGTTGGGGTCTCGGCCCGTGGCAGCGCAAGAGCTTCGGTCTCGGCGACTTCATGCAGAACACCTTCGGGGCGGCACTCGACCGCATCCTTCTCGGTGTCGCCGCCGACGGAGCGGACGGGGAGTGGCTGTCGCTGTCACTGCCCCTCGACGACGTCGACAGCAACGACATCGACCTCGCCGGTCGGTTCGCCGAGTTCATCGACCGGCTGACGGTGGTGCTGCTCCGGCTGCGCGGCCCGCACCCGGCGGGGCGGTGGTCGGACGAACTCGGTTACGGCATCGACCTGCTCGCCGACGTTCCCGCCGCCGACGCATGGCAGCTCACCCGCGCGCGTCGCGAGATCGGCGAGGCCGTCGAGCATGCCGGCGACACGCAGTTGTCCCTGAGCGATGTCCGATCCATGCTCTCCTCCCGGCTCGCCGGGCGTCCGTCGCGCTCGAACTTCCGTACCGGCGAACTGACCGTGTGCACGATGGTGCCGATGCGCTCGGTGCCCCATCGCGTGGTGGTTCTCCTCGGTCTCGACGACGACGTCTTCCCTCGCACGGCCCACATCGACGGCGACGATGTCCTGACCCAGAATCCCTGTGTGGGAGAGCGTGATCCGCGCAGCGAGGACCGGCAGCTGCTGCTCGACGCGCTGATGGCCGCGGAGGAGCGTGTGCTGTTGTTCCACACCGGCGCCGACGCCGTCACCGGAGCACTGCGCCCACCGGCGATTCCGCTCACCGAGGTGCGCGACGTGGTGTCGACGATGACGGGAGTCGACGTCGACGACGAGCGCATCGTGCGGCGACATCCCCTGCAGCCCTTCGATCCGCGCAATTTCCGGGCCGACGACCCGTTCGGGTTCGGTGTCACCGCACTCGCGGGAGCCCGTGCCGGACAAGGAGTTTCGGTGGAGCGC
Source organism: Rhodococcus sp. 852002-51564_SCH6189132-a (assembly GCF_001665495.1). Taxonomy (NCBI): domain Bacteria; kingdom Bacillati; phylum Actinomycetota; class Actinomycetes; order Mycobacteriales; family Nocardiaceae; genus Rhodococcus; species Rhodococcus sp. 852002-51564_SCH6189132-a. The sequence continues at coordinate 119,854 of NZ_LZMJ01000074.1, read as the reverse complement.
GACCGGTCGGGTGCGCTCCTCGTCGACGACCTTCCGGCCCCGGCACGCACCGATGTCGATCTCGACGAACTCGTTTCCTTCCTGACACATCCGACGCAGGGATTCCTCCGGCAGCGACTCGGTCTGCGGATCCCCGACACCGACGAGGGCATCGCCGACGCACTCGACGTCGAACTCGACGGTCTCGCTCAGTGGCAACTGGGCGACCGCATGCTCGAAGCGCGATTGGCGGGCATGTCCGCGGGTGCCTTCCAGGACGCGGAATGGCGTCGCGGCACGCTCCCGCCGTTCGCGCTCGGCCGCAGGACCCTCGACGCGGTGAGCGACAACGTCGACCGCCTCGTGCACGCCTGCGCCGGTGTGCACACCGGGCAGGCCCGCACCGTCGACATCCGCGTCGATCTCGGCGACGGTCGTCGGCTCACCGGCACCGTCGGAGGTGTACACGGCGAGGTACTGGCCCGCAGCACCTATTCCAAGCTGTCCCCGAAACACCGGCTGGAAGCATGGATCCGGTTGCTCGCCGTCGTCGCCTCGGGTCATCCCGGACAGTGGCGTGCGGTGACCACCGGGCGCAGCCGTTCGCGCTCGTATCCGGCCTGGCGCTCGACCCTTCTGGCTCCCGCCGATCCCGTCGCGCTGCTCGCCGCACTCGTCGATCTGCGCGATCGTGGACTGTGCCGGCCGCTGCCGCTCGTGACGGGCGCGTCGGCCGAGTACGCCGATCGCCGCCACCGCGGTGATTCCGTGGAGATGGCACTGTCGGCCGCCGGGAAGGCGTTCGGTGGCGCGTTCGGCGACGGCAAGGACCGTCACGTGCAGTATCTGTACGGGCCCGACGTCACGTTCGGGCAGCTCACCGCCGACGCACCGGAGGGTGTCGAGGCCGGCTGGTTCGACGACCCCACCCGTTTCGGTGTGCTCGCCCGACGGTTGTGGGAACCCCTGCTCGCCTCCGAGAACCAGGGACGCCCGTGAGAGAAGGACGCAGCGTGCCCGATACCGCCATCACCGATCCGCGCGCCGCGGGCGGTCCGCCGCCGGCAGGCTTCGATCTGCTCGGCCGGCTCCCGAGCGGCACCACCGTTCTCGAGGCCAGCGCGGGAACGGGGAAGACGTACGCGATCGTCGGGCTCGCCACCCGGTTCGTCGCCGAAGGGCGCGCCCACCTGTCGGATCTGCTGCTCGTCACCTTCAGCCGGGCTGCGACGCAGGAACTGCGCGAACGTACCCGGAACCGGTTCGCGCAGGTCGCCACCGCCCTCGCCGATCCCGAGAGTGCGCGGGCGAGCACCGACATGCTCGTCCGTCATCTCGCGAGCGAGGACGTCGACGCGCGGCGGGCCCGCCTACGACAGGCGTTGTCCGACTTCGACTCCGGCACCATTTCCACCACGCACGGCTTCTGCCGCCGCATGCTCGACGAACTCGGGATCGCCGGTGAACGCGAACCCGACGTCACGGTCGTCGAGGACGTCGACGACCTGCGGGTGGAGGTCGTCGACGATCTCTACCTGCGGCGCTACGGCAGGGGACAGGCCCCCATCACCTACGCCGAGGCGGCCGTCGCCGCGAAGGAGGCGATCTTCGACCCGCAGGCCGAACTCGCACCGAACGACGCCGACGGCACCGCGGCAGGCGAGCGTGTGGAATTCGCGCGTGCGGTCCGCGAGGAGGTCGAACGGCGCAAGCGCCGGCTCGGACTGCGCGACTTCGACGACCAGTTGTCCCTACTGCACGCGGTGCTCGGCGATCCGGAGCACGGCGACGCCGCCTGCCGGCGGATGCGTGCGCGCTTCTCCGTCGTCCTCGTCGACGAGTTCCAGGACACCGACCCCAAGCAGTGGGAGATCCTGCGCCGGGCGTTCCACGGGCACAGCACGCTCGTGCTCGTCGGCGACCCGAAACAGGCGATCTACGCCTTCCGCGGCGCGGAGGTGCTCAGCTATCTCGACGCCGTCTCCGAATCCGACACCTACTGCGAGCTGACCACCAATTGGCGCAGCGACGGCGATCTCGTCCGGGCGCTCGAACACGTCCATCTCGGTGCGGCTCTCGGTGATCCCCGCATCGTGGTGAACCCGGTGAAGGCGGCAGCCGCCGATTCCCGGCTCTCGGGTATCGCGCCCCTGCGGGTGCGTCACCTGCCCCGCGCCGGTGCCGGTCCGCTCAACGACTGGGGTTTCCCGCAGAACCTCGACGGCTTACGTGGGCGGGTCGCTCGCGACGTGGCGGCCGACATCGTGCGCCTGCTCGACGACGAGAACGTCACCGTCGACCTCGGTTCCGGTCCCGAGCGTGTGCAACCCGGGCACATCGCGGTCCTCGTGCGCAAACACAAACAGGTGACGCTCGTCCACGACGCGCTGACGAAGGCGAACGTGCCGTGCGTGGTCGCCGGGGGCACGAGTGTGTTCGCCACACCGTCCGCACAGCACTGGCTGTGGGTTCTCTATGCGCTCGAGCAGCCCCATCGCGCCGATCGCGTCCGGCTCGCCGCGCTCACCCCGCTGCTCGGCCGCACGATGACCGACATCGATTCGGAGGGCGAAGCGCTGGTCGTGGAGGTCGGCGGACTGCTCCGCGAACTGAACGACGTCTACGCCCGCACCGGCTTCGCCGCCGTCTTCGAACGCCTCGCGTCCTTCGGTTCGGTCGAGGCCCGCCTCCTCGATCAGCCGTCCGGGGAACGCACCCTCACAGACATCCGGCACGTCGCACAGCTGCTCGAGGACGTCGCCTCGGCACAGTCGCTGGGGCTGGCCGCACTCACCCGCTGGCTCGAGGATCGCATCAACGACCCCGACCGAGGTGGAGCCGACCGGATCCGGCGCCTCGACAGCGACGCCGCGGCGGTCCAGATCCTCACCGTGCACGGCAGCAAGGGACTCGAATTCCCCGTCGTCCACGTCCCGTACGGGTGGGATGCCGCGAAGAACCCCGAGCCCGACAAGCTGCTGCTGCACGAGAACGGCCGACGCATCCTCGATGTGGGCGGCAAGAGTGGTCCCGGTTATGTCGCGCGGCGGCGTCAGCACGAACTCGAGGAGGCGGGAGAGGAACTGCGCCTGCTGTACGTGGCGGTGACGCGCGCGCAGTGTGCGCTCACCCTCTGGTGGGCGCCGTCCACCCCCACCTCGCGGTCTCCGCTGCACCGGTTGCTGTTCGCCCGCGATCCCGGTTCGGCAGAGGTCTCCGCGGAAGGCCGGATCGGCCACGACGAGGCCATGGCCGAGGAATTCGACCGGTGGGCCGCGCGCGCCGACGGGGTCATCGCCGCCGAAGCGGTCGGGTCGCACCCGATCCCGGTGTTGCGCTGGACCCGCCCCCGCGTGGAGACCGGCCCACTCGCCGCCGCGCGCTTCGATCGGGTCGTCGACGAGAACTGGCGCAGGACCTCCTATTCGGCGCTCACCGCCTCGGTGCACGATGCGCCCGTGGTGAGCGGTGAGGTGGAGGAACCGGTGACGACCGACGAGCCTGCCGAGCCTCCGCTGAGCGCACTGGAAGCGGCGCGCGAAGGCATTCCGTCACCGATGAACGGACTGCCCGGCGGCACGATCTTCGGCACGCTGGTGCACGCCGTCCTCGAGGTCGTCGACACCTCCGCCGCCGACCTCGAGGCCGAACTGCTCGACTGCTGCCACGAGACGGTGCGACGCCAGATGTCGCCGATAGACCCCGTCCAGCTCGCGGCGGCGTTGCTCCCGGTGATGCGCACCCCGCTCGGGCCACTCGGCCGGACCCTCGCCGACTTCACGCCGTCCGACCGGCTCTCCGAACTCGACTTCGAGTTGCCGCTCACCGGAGGCGACAGCCCGGTGCCCGTCACCGTCACCCTCGACGCGGTCGGTGGGTTGCTGCGCCGGCACCTGCCCGCCGACGATCCGATGGCGACCTACGCCGATCTGGTGCGCACCCTCGAGTCCGTGCCGCTGCGGGGTTACCTCAACGGCAGTATCGACGCCGTGCTGCGCACCGACGGTCCGCGATTCGTCGTCGTCGACTACAAGACCAACCGGCTCGCGCCCGTCGACGAACTGACCACCGCCCACTACACCCGCGAGTCGATGGCGGCGGAGATGCTCCGCGCGCACTATCCGATGCAGGCTCTGCTCTATTCCGTTGCCCTGCACCGTTATCTGCGGTGGCGGATGCGCGACTACGACCCGCACGTCCACCTCGGTGGTGTGCAGTACCTGTTCGTCCGCGGCATGGCCGGACCGGACAGTCCACCCGGCAGTGGCGTGTTCGACTGGCATCCGCCGGCCGATCTCGTCACCGACCTGTCCGACCTCCTCGCCGGAAAGGCCATGATTTCGTGATCGAGTCCATGACCGACGTTCGGATCGCCCAGCGCGGCAAGGGCGCTCTGCGGCAGTTCAACGAGGTGGGCGCACTCTCCGCCGCCGACGTGCACGTCGCCCTGCGACTCGCGGCGCTCGGCGGCGAGGACGACCCGCACGTGCATCTCGCCACCGCGCTGGCAGTGCGTGCCGTGCGATCCGGGTCGGTGTGCCTCGACCTCACCCGTTTCCGCGAGGTCACGGTCGACGAGGACGCGGACGGCCATCCCGTCGTCGACCCCGCGAGCCTGCCGTGGCCTCGCGACGAGGACGTGCTCGCGGCGCTGCGTCGCAGCCCCCTCGTGGTCGGTGGCGACCGCGGACCTCTGCGTCCGCTGCGTCTCGTCGATACCGCCGAAGGTCCGCTGCTGTATCTCGACCGGTACTTCCGGCAGGAGCAGACGATCCGCCGGGTGCTCGCCGAGCGCACGGCGACGTTCCCCGACCTCGACGAGGAGCGCATCGCGACGACACTCGACGAGCTGTTCCACCATCCCGACGATCCCTCCCGGCCCGCGCCGGCACCCGATCGTCAGCGCGTCGCGGCGGCACTCGCCGCCACCCGACCGACCACGGTGATCGCGGGCGGGCCGGGCACCGGCAAGACCCACACCGTGGCGCGGATCCTCGCGCTGCTCACCCGCCTGTACGGACACGAACTGCGCATCGGCCTGGCCGCTCCCACCGGCAAGGCCGCTGCGCGCCTCCAGGAATCGGTGCGCGAGCAGGAGACCGAGCTGGGTCTGCCGCCGAATCTCACCGCCATGACCGTGCACCGGATGCTCGGCTGGCAGCGCGGCCGCACCCGCTTCCGCTACCACGCGGGCAACCACCTGCCGTACGACGTGATCGTCGTCGACGAGACGTCGATGGTGTCGCTGACGATGATGTGCCGCCTGCTCGAGGCGGTGCGGCCCGACACCCGGCTCGTCCTCGTGGGCGACCCCGACCAGCTCGCCTCGGTCGACGCCGGTGCGGTGCTTGCCGACCTCGTGGGGCGCCCGGTCAGCGGCACCCTCGATCCGGTCTTCGAACGGGTCGTCGCCCGCGATGTGGCGGCCGCCGACGACCCCGCCGAGGCGGCCTTCACTCCGGCCCAACGCGCCCGGCTCGGTGGCGGTGTCGTGCGGCTGAGCCGCGGCCGCCGCTTCGGTGGTGCGATCGCCGAGCTGGCGGTGGCCGTCCGCAAGGGCGCCGACGACGAGGTGCTCGACATCCTGCGCAGGGGCGACCCGGAGGTCTCGTTCGTGGCCCCCTCCGACCTCGACGCCCTGCGCGACGACATCGTCCGCTCCGCCGCCGAGGTCACCAAGTCCGCCGAGACGGGGGACGTCGAGACGGCGCTGAAGCGGTTCGAGGAACATCGGTTGCTGTGCGCGCACCGTGACGGCCCGGCCGGTGTGCAGTGGTGGGCGCGGCAGGCCGCCGAGTGGATCGGGGAGGCCGCGGGGCAGCGACTCGATCCCGAGAGCTGGTATCCGGGCCGACCGTTGCTCGTCACCGCGAACGACCACGACATGCAGATCTACAACGGCGACACCGGCGTGGTCGTGCGGCGCGGCGACGAACTCGTCGCGGCGTTCGCACGCGGCGAGACGCCGTTCGAACTGCGCCCGAGTCAGCTCCCGGCGGTGAGCACCGTCTACGCGATGACGATCCACCGCAGCCAGGGCAGTCAGTACGGCACCGTCTCGGTGGTGCTGCCCGATTCCGGATCGGCGCTGCTCACCCGCGAACTGCTGTACACCGCGATCACGCGTGCGCGGTCGCACGTGCGGATCATCGGGACCGAGGATGCGGTACGCGCGGGCGTGGCACGGCAGGTGCTCCGAGCGAGTGGGCTGCGGCGGGAGATCCGCGTGTAGCCGGTCGGTCTCCGCACCCGTATCGAGTGAGGACGAGGCCCGATCCCGTCGACCCATCGTCGCAACACTGTCTCCGTCGGCGAACCGGACGTGGCATGCTCGAGATGGCGCGCACGACAGACGACGAACGAGCCGAGCGATGGACTGGTTGGACGCGGACGGGTACACGATCGGGCGGCTGCTGGTCACCCGTGGACTCGCGGTGCTGTACGCCGTGGCTTTCCTCGCGGCCCTGCTGCAGTTCCGGGCGCTGATCGGCGAACGCGGCATCCTTCCCGCCCCGGGCTTCCTGGCGCTCACATCGTTCCGGCAGTCGCCGAGCCTGTTCCACTGGAGATACTCCGACGCTCTGTTCACCGCGGTTGCCGCGGTGGGTCTCGTGTTGTCGGTGGTGACGGTGCTCGGTGTCACCGAGCAGTTGCCGCTCGTGGTCTGCATGCTCGTGTGGTTCGTGATGTGGCTGCTGTACCTGTCGATCGTCAACGTCGGCCAGGTCTGGTACTCGTTCGGCTGGGAGTCGCTGCTGCTCGAGGGCGGTGTGCTCGCGATCTTCCTGGGCAACGCCGATACCGCGCCCCCGCTGCTCGTGCTGATCCTGCTGCGCTGGTTGCTGTTTCGCCTGGAGTTCGGTGCCGGACTGATCAAGATGCGTGGCGACCGGTGCTGGCGCGATCTGACGTGCCTGTACTACCACCACGAAACCCAGCCGATGCCCGGCCCGCTCAGCCGCTACTTCCACCTGATCCCGCGGCCGCTGCACAAGGTGGAGGTGGCGGGTAACCACTTCACCCAGCTCGTCGTGCCGTTCGGATTGTTCCTGCCGCAACCGGTCGCCGGGATCGCCGCACTGATCATGATCGTCACGCAGTTGTGGCTGGTGACGAGCGGCAATTTCGCGTGGCTCAACTGGATCACCATCGTCATCGCGCTGTCGGTGGTGCCCGACAGCTTCTACGGGTTGCTGATCGACTCCACCACGACCTACGGTCCGACACCGATCGCGTTCACCGTCGCCGTGGTGGCGCTGACCGTGCTGGTCGCGGTGCTCAGCTACTGGCCGGTGTCGAATCTGATGTCGCATCGGCAGGCGATGAACGCCTCGTTCAACAAGTGGCACTTCGTGAACACCTACGGCGCGTTCGGCACCGTCACACGCACCCGGCGGGAAGTGATCGTCGAAGGCACCACCGATGCGGTGGTGACACCGGCGACGGAGTGGCGCGAGTACGAGTTCAAGGGCAAACCGGGCGACGTGTATCGCAGGCCTCGTCAGTACGCGCCGTACCACCTGCGTCTGGACTGGTTGATGTGGTTCGCGGGGATCTCGCGCGACTACGCCGCGGGGTGGTTCCCGCGGTTCGCGGGAAAACTGCTGGAGAACGATCCGGCCACCGTGAAGTTGCTCCGGCACAACCCGTTCCCGGACGAACCGCCCCGTCTGGTGCGGGCCCGCCTGTTCCGCTACCGCTTCGCCACGCGCGCCGAACGACGCGCGACGCGCCAGTGGTGGATGCGGGACGAGATCGGCGATTTCATGATGCCGATGGCGCGGGACGACCTGCCCTGACCGCGCTCCTTGATCGCCGATGCGGTCACCACACCTCGCCACCGGTCTCCGACACGGTGAAGCCATGGGTGTCCGTCTCGCACGTGACAGCGGTCTTCTCGTCGACGGTGCACGTGAACGGATCAACGGTGAGAGTGCTGCCGTGGGGCAGCGTATTCGGGGCACCTCCGAGATCCGTGAACGCGATGTCGCCGATGCTGACCCACTCTCCGGGGCCGTCCCCTTCGAGCATCAGGGCGTTCGCGGGCACCAGCACGTCGGGCGCGCCGCTGCCGGGGACCCGGGGTGCACTCGCCGGCATCGTGCCCTGGCAGCCCGTCAGGGGGGCGGTGTGGACGAGGATCGCGCATCCGAACTGCCCGCCCGGCGAGGCGAAGTAGTACACGCCCTCGCTGGTCGCCGCGTAGTCGTCGGGGTCGACCGGCTTCGCTGCGGCCGTGGTGGTCGCGGTCGTGGTCGGCGCCGGCGAGGTCGCCGTGGTGCTCGACGGCTCGGGGGGTGCTTCGGATGCGGTGGCCTCACCCTCCACGCTGCGCGAACACCCTGCCGCGACGAGTGCCGCACCCGCGACGACGACGAAGCTGACGAGGCGTGCGCGGCGACTGATCATGCGGGGCAGCATAGCGAGCGTCGGGATCGACGCAAGTTCCGCTCCGATCGACTCGGAGGCGGTGGCTTCGATCGGCTCAGAGCCGGCGCGTCACCCGAGCAGGTACGCCCGTCGCCACGACGTTCGGCGGCAGGTCGCGGGTGACCACCGCGCCGGCTCCCACGACCGTGTTCTCGCCGATCGTGACGCCCGGTCCGACGATTGCGCCACCGCCGAGCCACACGTTGTCGCCGATCGTGATGGGTTGCGCCGATTCCCACTTCGCGCGGCGGAGATCGGGATCGAGGGGATGAGTGGGGGTGAGGAGTTGCACGTTCGGGCCGATCTGCACGTCCGAGCCGATCGTGATCGGCGCGACGTCGAGCATGATCGCGCCGAAGTTGACGAATGTCCCGTCCCCCACGGTGATCCGATACCCGTAGTCCACCTGCAGTGGCGGCCGGATCTCCACGTCGTCACCGATCGAGTCGAACAACTCCTCGAGGAGTGCGCGACGCGCATCCGTATCCGCTGCACTCGACGCGTTGTACTTCTCGGTCAGCAGCGCTGCCCGCAGCGCGTCGGCGGCGAGTTCGGGGTCGTCGGCGATGTAGAGTTCGCCGGCCAGCATCCGTTCCTTCTGCTCGCCCACTGAGGATCCTTCCGTCGCCGGGTCAGTCGCCCACTCGCTCTCCGGTGTCGACGTGGAACAGGTGCACCGTACCTTCGCGCTTGCGCAGGTGCACGGTGTCGGCGAGGCGTGCGGGGGTGCGGACGAGGGCCCGCGCGACCACCTGATTGCCGGTGCCGGGCACCCGCGTGTACAGGTACGACTCGCTGCCGAGTTCCTCGACGAGTTCGACGACGGCTTCGACGCCCTCGTCGGCGATCTCGAAGTCCTCCGGCCGGATCCCGGCGGTGACCTCCTCGATGCCTGCGGAGTGCAGTCGCGCCATGCGGTCGCGTTCGACGGGGATGACGGTGCTGCCCACGACGACTCCGTCGTCGACGACCTTCGCGCGGAGCAGGTTCATCGACGGTGAGCCGATGAAACCGGCGACGAACGCGTTGGCGGGACGGTCGTAGAGTTCGGTGGGGCTGGAGAACTGCTGCAGCACTCCGTTCTTCAGGACGGCGACGCGATCGCCCATCGTCATCGCCTCGACCTGGTCGTGGGTGACGTAGACGGTGGTGGTGCCGAGACGGCGTTGCAGCGCCGCGATCTCGGTGCGAGTCTGCACGCGCAGCTTCGCATCGAGGTTCGACAACGGCTCGTCCATGCAGAACACCTGTGGCTCGCGCACGATCGCGCGTCCCATCGCGACGCGCTGGCGCTGACCACCGGACAGCTTGGCGGGCTTGCGGTCGAGGAACTGGGTCAGGTCCAGGATCTTCGCCGCTTCCTCGACCTTGCGGCGCCGCTCGTCAGCGCTCACACCGCGCATCTTCAGAGCGAAGCCCATGTTCTCGGCGACCGTCTTGTTCGGGTACAGCGCGTAGTTCTGGAAGACCATCGCGATGTCGCGGTCCTTCGACGGCACACCGGTCATGTCCTTGCCGCCGATGGAGATCGACCCCTCGTCGATGTCCTCGAGCCCGGCGAGCATGCGCAGCGCGGTGCTCTTGCCGGATCCGGACGGTCCGACGAGGACCACGAACTCACCGTTCTCGATGTCGAGGTTCAACGAATCGACCGCGAAGGTGTCGGAGTTCTCGTAGATGCACGAGGCGTTGCGGTAGGTGATGTCGGCCATGATGGAAGTCCTTGCTGGTAAAAGGAATCGGGTCTACTTGATGGCGCCGAACGACAGGCCGCGCACGAGCTTGTTCTGGGCGAGCCAGCCCGCGAGCACGACGGGCAGCGCCGCCATCGTCGCGGCGGCGGACAGCCGGGCCCAGTACAGGCCCTCACCGGTGATGAAGCCGACGAGGAAGACGGGAATTGTCTGCGCCTGAACAGCGGTCAGGTTGACGGCGAAGAAGAACTCGTTCCACGAGAAGATCACGCAGATCAGGGCGGTCGCAGCGATGCCGGGGGAGACGAGCGGCAGGATCAGCTCGCGCACCGCCGTCCACAGGCTCGCGCCGTCCATGCTCGCCGCCTCGAGCAGCTCGCCCGGGACCTCGAGGAAGAACGACCGCATCATCCACACCGCGATGGGCAGGTTCATCGCCGTGTACAGGATGATCAGGGCCCAGATGTTGTCGAGCAGGCCGACGTTCGCGACGATCACGTACAGCGGGATGATCGCCGCGACGATGGGCAGCATCTTCGTGCTGATGAAGAAGAACAGCACGTCCTTGGTCTTCTTCACCGGCCGCAGCGACAGCGCGAAGGCCGCCGGCACGCCGAGCAGCAGGACCAGCACCGTCGAGACGATCGTGGCGAAGGCCGAGTTGAGCAGGGCCGTGCCCACTCCGGTCTCGAACACCGCCCGGAACTGGTCGAGGGTGGGCGTGAAGAAGAACTTCGGTGGGTCGGAGTAGGCGTCGGCCTCCTGCTTGAAGGCGGTGAGCACCATCCAGAAGACCGGGAAGAAGAATCCGATGGCGGCGATCCACGCGACCACACCCCAGGGATTGAACTTGCGGTTCTTGCGCTTCCGGGCCGTGCGCATGACACGGCCGGTGGGTGCCGTGGTGTCCGAAGCCTGCGGCTGCGTGGCCGTGGTGCTCATGCCGCTTCCTCCTTGCCGGTGAACGATGTGAAGATCAGGCGCAGCGCGAAGGTGGCGATGACGATCGTGCCGATGACGACCACGACACCCATTGCCGCGGCCTGGCCGATGTCGAAGCCGAGGAACGCGCGCTGGTAGATGTAGAACGGCAGGTTGGAGCTGGCCGTGCCGGGTCCGCCCTGGGTCATCATGTAGATCGCGTCGAACGTGTTCACCAGGTAGATCGCGCCGAGAACGGTGCCGAGTTCGATGAACCGGCGCAGATGCGGCAGCGTCAGTTCGCGGAACAGTGCGAAGGCTCCGGCGCCGTCGACGCGGCCGGCCTCGAGGATGTCGCGGGGCATCGACTGCAGGCCGGCGAGGATGAGCAGCATCATGAACGGCGTCCACTGCCACACCAGCGCGACCATCACGGCCGGGAGCGGGAACCGGCTGATCCAGTCCACCTCTCCCAATCCGAAGGGGGAGAGAACGAAGTTGACGATGCCGAAAACGGGATCGAACATCGACGTCTTCCAGATCAGTGCACTGGCGACCGGGGTGACGAGGAACGGCGTGATGAGCAGGGTCCGTGCGATACCGCGGCCGAGGAACGCCCGGTCGAGCAGGAGCGCAAGAAGCAGCCCGAGTATCACGGAGATCAGGACCGTGCCGACGATGAGGATCACCGTGTTCAGGGTGACCTGCCAGAACTGGCTGTCCTGGAAGACGTCGACGTAGTTCTGGAGTCCGACGAACCGGCGGGAGCCGGGGCTGACGAGGTTCCAGGACTGGGTCGAGTAATACAGCGTGAACAGGAACGGGATCTGTGTGACAACGATCGTGAAGATCAGGGCCGGGAGCAGGGGGCCGCGCCGGCGCCATCCCTCGGCGCGGGAGATCTGCTCCTCCTTCGCTTCCCGTACGGCGCGGATGCGCTCGTCGGCGTCCGGTGCGGGACGCTGCGCTGCAGGTGCGGTCATGACGTCTTCTCCCGGTAGGTCGCGCCGACGGCCTCGGCGTACTTCTGTGCCTGGTCGAGGGCGTCCTCGACGCTCTGCCGTCCGGCGATGGCGGCGCTGATCTGCTGGCTGACCCGGGTGCCGAGATCCTGGAACTCGGGGATGGCCACGAACTGGATGCCCGTGTACGGGACGGGGTCGACCGTGGGGTTCTGCTGGTCGGCTCCCTCGATGGATTCGAGGGTGATCGGGCCGTAGGCCGCGGCGGCCTCGGCGTATTCGGGGATCTCGTAGGTCGACAGTCGGCTGCCCGGCGGCACCCGCTCCCAGCCGAGTTGCTCGCCGACGGTGCGCAGGTACTGCTGGTCGGTCATCCACGAGATGAACTTCCAAGCGTCCTCGGTGTGTTCGCTGCTCGCGGGGATGCCGAGCGACCAGGTGTAGAGCCAGCCCGAGGGGTCCTTCTCCTGGACGGGCGCGGCCGCGTAGCCGATCTTCCCGACGACGTTGCTCGACGCGGGATCCTCGAGGGTCGAGACGGCGGAGGTGGAGTCGTACCACATGGCGACCCGGCCCTGCGCGAGTTGCGTGGCGCACTCGCTGAATCCGCTCGTCGCGGCACCGGGCTGACCGTACTCGCGGACGAGGTCGACATAGAACTGCACCGCTTCGCGTACCTCGGGACTGTTCAGCTGTGCGTTCCAGTTCTCGTCGAACCACCGTCCGCCGAAGGTGTTGATGACGGTGTCGAGCGGTGCGAGCAGCTCACCCCAGCCGGGCTTGCCGCGCAGGCAGATACCGTTGATGTCGGGGCTGTCGAGTTGCGCTGCGGCCTCGGCGACCTCGGTCCAGGTCGGCGGGTCGGACAGCGTGATGCCGGCCTGTTCGAACAGGTCCTTGCGATACATGAGGAACGACGATTCGCCGTAGAAGGGCACCGAGTACAGATCGCTCTCGTACGAGAGTGCTTCGCGCAGCGAGGGAATGATGTCGTCGGCGTCGTAGCTGTCGGTCCGCTCGATGTACGGTGACAGATTCGTGAGCCAGCCGTACTCCGCCCACTGGGGAGTCTCGTAGTTGCTGATCATCACGACGTCGAACTCGCCACCGCCCATCGCCGTGGACGCGGTGATCTTGGCGCGGGCCTGGTTCTCGGAGAGGGTGACGAACTTCAGGTCGATCTCCGGGTTCTCGGCCTCGAACTGCGACGCGAGTTGCTGTGCGTCCTGCATCTGGGAGTTCGACACCATCGCGATGGTGACGGTGCGGCCGGACGTACCGATTGATCCTGCACCGGCACAACCGGTCAGTGCGACGCTCAGGGCCACGGCTCCTGCCGCGGCCGCGCGGATGGATCTTCTTGCTGTAGGCACGATGGTCTACCTCATTTCGGTGGTGCCTCGTCCTTCGGGGTGCCGTTCTCGAGGGCGTTGGTCGGGATGGTCGAGCAGGTACTGGGCGCACGCGATGTCGCAGACGAGCATGTTCGCGAGACCGCCTCGGAGAGCACCGAGTACAGCGCGGTGCTTGGACTGTCCGCCGGTGACGAGAATCGTGGCGGGGCAGTCGCGGACGTCGTCGAGAGGTACCGACATGGTGCGGCTTTCGAGTTCGCCGTGCACGGCGGTGCCGTCGGCACGGAAGAACCGGCCGCCGATCTCACCGACCGCACCGAGGCCGTCGAGTTCGTGGAGCATCGTGGTGTCGAGGAAGCTGCCCTCGAACAGGGTGGTCGAGGTCGACACGGCGCCCACACCGAAGATCATCGCCTCCGCGCGGCGCCCGACCTCGAGCGTGCGGGAGATCAACGAGTCGGCGCGCATCGACGCGACCGTGGACGGATCGGCGTACAGCGGTGTGGGAAGCCGGAGCGGTTGCGCCCGAAGCTGTTCGGCGCAGCGGCCGAGGACGAACTCGGTGCCGGTCTGGTAGGCGCTCGTGGAGAGGGAGCCGTCGAGCTGGACGATCGTGGCGCAACTGGCGACACCCGACGGGATGGCCTGTGCCACGGCGACGGTCTCCGGACCCCACGTGAATCCGAGGGTGTCGGAGGGGCGGAGACGGCGGGTGAGCAGGCCGGCGGCGGCGCGCCCGAGGGCGGTGAAGCTTGCGGAGTCCTCGATCGGACCCGCGTCGTCGACCCGGCGCCCGACCACCACGGCCTCGACGAGCCCGTAGCGCTCCTCGAGTGCCCGTTCGGTCTCGGCGTGCAGGTCGTCGCGCCAGGCGGGTGGCACGGTGACCTCGATGCGCACCAGGCCCTGGGCGCGAGCGCGCGCGACGAGCCGGCCGGCGGTGGGACGGGAGACGCCGAGACGCTGCGCCACCTCGGCCTGCGTGAGTCCGTCGAGGTAGTAGAGCGTCGCGGCCCGCACGGCGAGACGGAGATCGTCGGTGGATACCGGGCTCTCCGTGTCCGGGATGTTGGTGGGGCCGGGGCCGGTCACGAGCTCTCCTTGGTGTGAGCAGTATTCGGACGCACCGTGAGCATCTGCTCAGGGGTGCGTGCATCTGCTCAGTACGTTAACATCACAGTGTGACCCACACAACAGTTCGCCCGCCGCTCCCGGACACGATGCGTGCCGCCGTACTTCTCGAACCGGGCCGCATCGAGATGCAGGAAAGGCCACTACCTGCGCCGGAGCCCGGCGACGTCCTCGTCCGGGTGACCACCGTAGGGGTGTGCGGTTCGGACGCGCACTACTACCGCGAAGGACGTATCGGCGAGTTCGTCGTGACCGATCCGATCGTGCTCGGCCACGAGGCGTCCGGGGTCGTGGTCGCGGTCGGGGACGGTGTTCCGCAGAGCCGGATCGGCGAGCGGGTCTCGATCGAACCGCAACGCCCTGACCCGCTCACCGAGGAGACGCGCCGCGGCGACTACAACCTGTGCCCGCACATGCGCTTCTTCGCCACACCGCCCGTCGACGGCGCGCTGTGCGAGTACGTCACCATCGGGGCGGCCTTCGCGCATCCCGTTCCGGACACCGTGTCCGACGATGCCGCCGCCCTGTGCGAGCCGCTGTCGGTCGGTATCGCGGCCGTCCGGAAGGCCCGTGTCACCGCCGGCTCACGAGTCCTCGTCACCGGTGCCGGGCCCGTCGGCATCGTCGTCGCACAGGTCGCGCGCGCCTTCGGTGCGGTCGAGGTCGTCGTCACCGACCTCGACGAGCGACGACGCGAGACCGCACTGTCGTTCGGGGCGAGCGCTGCGCTCGATCCCCGCGTCGACGACCCGTCGGCCCTGCGTGTGGACGCCTACGTCGACGCGTCCGGCGCCCCCTCCGCCGTCGATTCGGGCATCCGCGCGGTCCGTCCCGGCGGCACCGTCGTCCTCGTCGGATCCGGCGCCGAGACGATGACCCTGCCGGTGCAGTGGGTCCAGAACCGCGAACTGATCCTGACCGGCGTGTTCCGTTACGCGAACACGTGGCCGACCGCGCTCGCGCTCCTCGGAGCGGGACGGGTCGATCTCGACTCGATGGTCACCGCCCGGTTCCCCCTCGACAAGACCGCCGACGCACTCGAATCCGATCGGACACCCGGAAACATCAAGGCCGTCGTGGACGTGACCGATCCGGCGGGAAAGGACTGAAGATCCATGCACGTGAACGAGCAGACGCTTCCCGAGTTGGGTGTGCCCGTCCCGACCTACCGTCGGGACGACGTCTCCGTCGGCATCGTGCACTTCGGTGTGGGCGGATTCCACCGCGCGCACCAGGCGATGTACGTAGACCGGCTCCTCGAACAGGGGAAGGCGAAGGAATGGGGTATCTGCGGCGTCGGGGTGCTCCCCGGTGATCGCCGTATGCAGGAGGCGCTCGCCGTCCAGGACCACCTGTACACGCTGGTGCTCACCCACCCCGACGGCACCTGGGAGCCGCGGGTGATCGGCTCCATCGTCGACTATCGTTACGCCCCAGACGATCCCGAGGCGGTCATCGAGCTCCTCGCGGCCCCGACCACCCGGATCATCTCGCTGACCGTCACCGAGGGCGGTTACAACATCCGTCACGACACCGGTGAGTTCGACGTCGACGATCCGGCCGTGCAACACGATCTGCGGTCCGGCGAACCCCCGGCCACCGTCTTCGGTCTCGTCACCGAGGCTCTCGCCCGGCGCCGGGAGCGGGGGCTGCGCGCTCCGACGGTGATGTCGTGCGACAACATCGAGGGCAACGGAACCGTCGCGCGTCGCGTCTTCACCGAATACGCGCGCCTTCTGAATCCCGATCTCGCAGAATGGATCACCGAGCACGTCCGTTTCCCCAACTCGATGGTCGACCGGATCACCCCGGTGACCACCGACGAGGTGATCTCGGCGCTCTCCGAACGCTTCGACGTGCAGGACCGCTGGCCGGTCGCCGCCGAACCCTTCACCTCCTGGGTGCTCGAGGAGGACTTCGCCGACGGACGACCGCCCTTCGAGGATGCGGGAGTCCAGATCGTCGACGACGTCGCTCCCTACGAGCTGATGAAGTTGCGTCTGCTCAACGCCGGTCACCAGGGACTCTGCTATTTCGCGTATCTCATGGGATACCGCCTCGTCCACGAGGCCGCGCAGGATCCGCTCCTCGCCGGATTCGTCCGTGCGTACATGGACACCGAAGCGACACCGACCCTGAAACCGGTGCCGGGCATCGATCTCGACGAGTACAAGACCACCCTGATCGAGAGGTTCGCGAACCCCGAGATCCGGGACACGATCGCACGCCTGTGCGCCGAGTCGTCCGATCGCATTCCGAAGTGGCTGGTGCCCGTGATCCGGGAGAACCTTGCCGCCAATGGGCACGTGCGGTTGTCCGCGGCGATCGTCGCTTCGTGGGCGCGCTACGCCGAAGGTATCGACGAACAGGGACAACCGATCGAGGTGGTCGACCGGCTCGCCGACACGCTCGTCCCGATCGCGCGAGGACAACTCACGCATCCCACCGCCTTCATCGAGAACGCCGAGGTCTTCGGTGATCTCGCGCAGAACCACCGTTTCGTCGACGCCTACACCTGGGCGCTCAACGCCCTGCACAGCGACGGCGCACGCGCCACCCTGAAGGAACTTCCGGGGGAGCCGGAATGAACGGCCACGCCCTCATCGTCGGAGAAGCCCTCGTCGACATCGTCCACCGCGGCGGCGCCGAACCCGTCGAGCACGTGGGCGGGAGTCCGCTCAACGTCGCGCTCGGTCTGGGCCGGCTCGGCCGGCCCGTGCAGTTCACGACACGCGTCGGCACCGACGCCCGCGGACGGCGGATCGTCGATCACCTCGCGGCCTCCGGGGTGTCGCTGACGCCGGGGAGCGCAGCAGCCGAGCGCACGGCGACCGCGCAGGCGGAGATCGACGAGAAGGGTTCCGCGACGTACGAATTCGACATTCTCTGGGATCCTGTCGAGCCGCCGCCGTCGGTGGATGCCGTGCTCGTGCACACCGGGTCCATCGCGACGGTGCTCGAACCCGGCTGCGATCTCGTCGCCGAACTCGTTGCGCAGCAGGCGGGAACATCCACGGTGAGCTTCGATCCGAACGTCCGACCGGCGCTGATCGACGACCCGGCGCGCGGACGGGAACGGATCGAACGTCTGGTCTCGCTCGCCGACGTGGTCAAGGCCAGCGACGAGGACCTGACGTGGTTCGCGCCCGATCGTGATCCCCTCGACACCGCGCGGGATTGGCTCTCGCGAGGGCCGGCGATCGTTGCGGTGACCCGTGGAGAACAGGGTGCGGTGGCGCTGTGCGCGGCCGGGACCGTCGAGGTACCCGCCGTGCGGGTCGAGGTGGTCGACACGGTCGGCGCCGGCGACGCCTTCACCACCGGTCTGCTCGACGGATTGTGGACCTGCGGTCTCCTCGGGGCCGACCGTCGGGAACGGCTGCGTGGCATTGGGATCGACGATGTGCGCGATGTGTTCGACATCGCCGCGTGGACGTCCGGTCTGACGGTGGCCCGCGCCGGTGCCGACCTGCCCACGCTGGCCGACCGCACCGCGGCCCGGGAGGCGGCGCGATGACGCTCGTCGCCGGGATCGATTCGTCCACCCAGTCCTGCAAGGTCGTCGTGTGCGACGCCGACACCGGGGCCGTCGTGCGCGAGGGTCGCGCTCCCCATCCGTCCGGCACCGCGGTCGACCCGCTGGAGTGGCGTGCTGCCTTCGAGCGGGCGTGTTCGGAAGCGGGCGGACTCGACGACGTCTCGGCGATCTCGGTGGGAGCGCAGCAGCACGGCATGGTGTGCCTCGACGAGCGCGGCGACGTGGTCCGCGACGCGTTGTTGTGGAACGACACGAGATCCGCAGCGGCAGCGACCGATCTCGTCGACGAGGCCGGTGGCGCGGGCGCGTGGGCCGAGGCCGTGGGGGTGGTCCCGCTCGCCGCGATCACCGTCGCGAAGGCGCGCTGGCTCGCCGACCACGAACCCGGCAATGCCGACCGCACGGCGGCGTTGTGCCTGCCGCACGACTGGCTGACGTGGACGATGCGCACCGACCGCGACCTCGACCGGCTCGCCACCGATCGCAGTGACGCGAGCGGCACCGGCTACTTCGACGCATCCACCGACACCTACCGACACGATCTGCTCGAACAGGCCCTGCGCCGGCCGAGCCCATTCCTCCCTCGGGTCGCCGGGCCGGCCGAGAGTGTCGGGGAGACGGTCGCCGGTGCCCTGCTCGGTCCGGGAGCCGGCGACAATGCGGCGAGTGCGCTGGCCCTCGACGTCCGTGAGGGCGATGTGGTCGTCTCGATCGGCACGTCGGGCGTGGTGTGCGCGGTGTCCACGACACCGGCCCGCGACGCAGACGGTTACGTCGCGGGATTCGCCGACGCGACCGGCAGGCACCTGCCGCTGGTGTGCACGCTCAACGGTGCTCGCGTGCTGGACGCCACGGCGACGATGCTCGGCGTCGACCATGCCGAACTCACCAGCCTCGCGCTCTCGGCACCGCCCGGGAGTGAGGGGCTGGTGCTGATCCCGTATCTCGAAGGGGAGCGCACCCCGAACCGTCCCGGAGCGACGGGTGCCCTGCACGGGCTGCGGCTCGGAACGGCGACGCCCGCGCATGTCGCCCGCGCGGCGTTCGAGGGCCTGCTGTGTTCGCTGGCCGACGGCATCGACCACATCCGGGCGCAGGGCACCGAGGTCCGGCGGGTGCTGCTCGTCGGCGGTGGGGCGCGCTCGCAGGCGGTGTGCGAGATGGCGCCGGCGGTGCTGGGCATGCCTGTCGACGTTCCCGAACCGGGGGAGTATGTGGCGCGGGGCGCCGCCAGGCAGGCGGCGTGGGTGCTGCGCGGAGGCGACGAGCCCCCCGCGTGGGAATCCGGCGCGACACGCCGCTACGAGGCCGACCCGACCCCGCACGTGCGGGAGCGCTACGCGGAGGTGCGGGATCTGACGGACCGCTGAGACGCAGTGCTCAGGGGAGGTCCTCGATGCGCAGACACAGGTGGGAGGCGAACTGCCCTGCCAGGGCTACGGCCTGGTGGGCGTCGATCGTCGCGCCCTTCATCCCGCCCATGTTGCGGATCGTGTCGATGCGCAGGCCACGCAGATCGACCTGGTCGAGGGTCGCGCGGTCGACGTCGAGAACGCCGACGGAGCAGTCCTCGAAGGCGACGCGGGTGAAGGTGCCCCCGCCCAGGTCCAGTTCGTCGACGATGCAGCCGCGGAAGAGCACGTCGCGTCCCGCGGCGGCCCGCAGATTGACCAGGCCGAGTTTCGAATCCGCGATCGTGACACTGCGCAGATCCGCGTCGAAGAGGTCCAGCGCACCGATCCGGCTGTCCCGGATGTGCACGCGGTGCAGGCTGCTGCGCGGCGCGAACAGATTCGGTGCCTGCATGCGCTCGACCAGGGTGTCGCGCAGGCGTGCGCTCGTGAGGTCGCTGTCGGCGACGATCGGTGTGACGAGCGAACATTCGGACAGGACGATCCCCGTCAGATCACGGCCCGTCAGGTCCGTGTCGGTGTAGCGCACGCTCTCGAAGATCCCGTGCGCGAGCAGCTCGTCGCCGTCCGCGTCGGTGAGGACACCGAGGTCCGGAGCGTCGATCCTCGGCGGGTGGGTGGTGGAACGAGCAGCCATGGTTCTCGGGGCCTCCGGATCGGTCGGGTGTCTGCCGTTCAGCTTCCCAACCCGTCGGGTTCGGGGGAACGTGGGGGACAAGCCCGTCCCCGAGTGCGATGTGCTACTCGGTTATGCGGGTCGACGCTGCTGGGCTGCCCGCGCTCGGTGCCTGCGCACAGCGGCGCGGTTCGCGCAGCGCACGGAGCAGTACTGCTGGCGACCGTTGCGGGTGATGTCGACGACCACGGCCGAGCACGGGTTGGTGGGAATGTCCGCTGCGGCGCACCGGTGGAGGCGGTGCATTCCGCGCGTGGTGAGGTGCAGTGCCGTGCCGACGCTGATCACCGCGCGCAGTACGTCGGGAAGCGGTTGGACCTCGTCGCGGTAGTGCAGGTGCCATCCCTCGCCGTCGTGATCGGTCAGCCGGGGATAGGCCGCTGCGGTAGCCATCTGCGCGTTGAGCAGGCGCGCACGTTCCCTGGGGTCGGACGCGTCGACGATGGCGAGCCAGTCGTCGATGACCTCGCGGGTGCGTGGATGGTCGTCGGGCGCGGTCGGGAAGTCCATGGTCATCCCCACCTCGCGCGTACGGGCCACGATGCCGTCCCGATCGTCGGGCCAGTCGCCGGCCAGTGACGCCGCGAGAAGGACCGCATACTCGCCGTAAGGGTTGAGATGCATAAGGCCATTACATCATGGTGGTGGACATGACCGCTATCGAAGCTCGGAACCCACAGGAATGCCCCCTCCGGACTCCCGCTCACGAACACGCGTGGAGCGTGGAGTCGAGTCACGCCACGTCGATCGGACAGGTGCTGTACGTGCGGTGCGTCGGGTGCGGGGCCCGACGCGTCGATCTCGGCGGGGCGCCGTTCGTTCCGCCGACTGCGCTGAGTACCGAAGTGTCCCAGAATGATTGAGTCACCGGTCGAGTATCGGACGTGTGCAGATCCCCCTCAGAAATCGCCCTCTGCGACCTGGAAACACACGAGTCCCATCCGACGCCACATGCGCACCACCTGATCGCGATCGTCGAGCACCGCGATGATGCGATAGCGGTGCCGGATGTGACGGTCGAACAACTCGGCCTTGACAATCGAATCCTTCCGATTGTCGCCTGCCGGACGCATGTACAGCTCGTCGTAGGGGATGTCGTGCCTGACGAGCCACTCCTCGGTTTCCGGCCGGCACACGCCGTCGCGTCCCGAGAGCAGCACGATCGCCGCCCTGTCGGGTGCGGCGGCGAACGCTCGCACCGCGGCCTCGACCGCCGGGGAGACGGTGTCCTCGCCCACCCTGTGCCAGTGGAAGGGACTCCGGTCGCTCATGTGCGCGAGCGTCCCGTCGATGTCGACCAGCCAGGCCGCCGGTAGCGTCGGATCCTCGACATATCGCGCCGGTGGTGCGGGCGCGGTGCTCGGCGGCCGGTGCCGTTGCCGCCCCGGTTTCCCGCGATCGCGCGTCTTCTTCGTCACGGACGATGTATACCCACTCCGGCGACTACGTGTGCATAGGCCTGGTCTGCGAGAGGGACGAAGGTCGTGCCGCCGGACCCGCGGGTCCCGGAGACGACCGGCGAGGCGGCATCCCGGATCCGTCGGCTCGGCGCCACGGCCACACGGCAGAATGTGAAATATTCTGCCGGACAACACGTGCCATGATTCCCGGGTGCATCAATGCCGACGGGGGATCCAGCAGTCCGGACACCCGGGCGAACGCTGTGCCCACCCTGGTGTCGTATGCGGCTGCCGCGTGCACCATCGGTACGTATGCATTGCCGATCCTCGTCTTCGGATCCCGCCGGCCCTCGACACCGGGGAACGCGAGATCGCCACCGGTGGACATCGCCCAGGCATCGTCGACGACACGCGCGAGCTTCCGCTGCACGGCAGCGGACGGCCCGTGGTCGTCGAGGAGGCGGCCCATTGCGGTGGCTTCGAGGGCGGCGACCGTCATCCCCTGGGCATAGATCGGATCGAAACTGCAGAACGCGTCGCCGAGGACGAGGAATCCGTCGGGAAATCGGTCGAGAAGGTCGTAGCGATGCCATGTGCTCGCCCGGAAGCGATACCGGACGACGTCCTCGACCCATTCGGCATCCGCGATCGCGTCGTACACGTCCGGGTGCCTCAGGGACCGTGCGAATTCGAGATAGTCCCTCCGGGTCGCCGGCACGGTTTCGCCGCGGACCCCGATCAGGGCCACCATGCACCGATCTGATTCGAGGGTGAGCAGGGCAGCGCCGCGTGGGTGTTCGGGTGTGGGCGCCATGACGATGCCCCGGTCGCCGCCGAGCGCAACCGACGAAGCGCGGAACACCGCGGTGGCGTAGCCCACATCGAGTTCGACGGTGTCGACCCGGGGCCGCGGGCAGCCCTGTCTCCCGAGCCATTCGGAGGCGCGAGATCCGCGCCCGGTCGCATCGACGACGAGGTCGGCATCGAGCACCTGCTCGGCACTTCCGTCGGCATGGCGGATGATCCGCGCACCGACCACCCGGCTGCGGTCCGCGGTCGTGACGAGACCTGCGGCATCACACCGTTCGACGATCTCGACGTTCGCCAACGCCGCCACACGGTCACGAATGCGGCGCTCCAGCAGCGGCCGACCGGCCGCCAGCACTCGAAGTCCGCTCGGCGCCCGACGAATCCGGTGACCACTGAGAATCCACCGTACGTCGCCCAGGTGGTCGAGGGTGGGAACACCTGCAGCGGTCAGCTCCTGTGACAACCCGGGGAACATCTCGTCGACGAGCTGCTGTCCCCGTGAGATCAGCACGTGGATGTGCCGTCCCTGGGGCACCCCACGGCGTGGTTCGTCCGTGGACGGCAACCGGTCACGATCGATCACCGTCACCTCGGCGAACCTGTCCGACAGGACACGGGCCGCCGACAATCCGCTCATGCTCGCGCCGAGAACCACGGCGCGCTCTCCGATCGACATGATCACACCTCCTCCGCGGAATCGATCGTCGCTGCGGAAGGTGCTCGGGCGACAGGCCGGAATCTGCTCACATGTGCTCACTGGCGGACGGTGCCTCGCCGTACACCTCCAGATCCCACAGCCATCCGACGACGCGGGTGACGCCGCGGGTCAGATGTCGGCGGTAGGTACTGAACGGCAGCCCGAGTCTGGCTGCCGCTGCTTCCTGTGTTGCAGCACCGCGCACGTACGTGCGGTCCACCGCACGGAAGAGCTTGTCGTCCCGAGGGTCGCTCGCCAAGGAGTCGATCGCCTCACGAAGGAGCGCGCGCAGCACCGCCGGATCGGGATCGTCGGGAGAGGACCGTTTGTGGAGGACCCTCGTATGCAACAAGGGATTACGAGAGAGGAGATCGGGCCGATGGAGGTCATGTAACGCACTTCGGACCGCCTCCGCGAATTCTCTCTCCGACAGGGTGAGAGGTGGGGACATCGTGGGTTCGGGACCGCTGTGCCCCTGAGCCAGAGCACGATCGGTGACGACGGTGAGCCACTCGTCGACATCCCGTCGGCGGAAGTCGTGGGCGAACAGTCCGTAGTGACGATCGCCGACCGTGAAATCCGCTCCTTCGGCACGGGGGAGATCTGCGACCGCGAAGTACTCGTTCCACCGGTCGGGCTCCGCCAGCGTCAGGAAGTCCCACGACAGACGGGGCAGGGTGAGATAGCGCTGGAAGGTGAGCACCGGAACCGAGTTCATTGTCGGAGAAGGATTCTGGTACTCAGCGCGGTCGATGACGACGCGTGTGATCGTGACACACTCGCCGGGACGGGGAGGCGCTGTCCGCCGGGCGAAATCCCACGCGGCGCGCGTCGCGGGATCGGCACCGACATCCTCGGGTGACGCTCGCGAGAGTTCCAGGAGACCGATCACACCACGTATCGATCCGTCGGTGTCGCGCAGCACGAAGAACCCCTCGGGTTGTCGCTCGAGCCAGCGTCGCGCGTGCACCGCGGATTCGTTTCCCTCCGATGTCCGCACGAGTTCGACGATCGCGGAGTGATCGGCCTGCTCCGCACGTTCGGGTTGCGCGCTTCCCCACGACTGCCAATCCACCGGCGACAGCACACCGGGGAGATTGCGGAACACGAACTTCAAGTCCACGATGGCCTGCTGCTGTTCGCGTTCTCCTGCAGAATCGAGACCGCGGCGAATGCCCTTCCACACGCGGTGGAAGGTGTACCGGTAGGCATCGGGATCGCGCCAGCGCAGATCAGCGTCGAGGACATCGCGTGCCAGATCGTGGGGAAACAATCCGTCCGGCCCTGCTTCGACGAACGCCAGCTCACGGAGCCATTCGAACTCGGCGTGTGCATCGGTGAGCTCGAGGGCGTCACGCAGCAGGGCTTCGGTGGTCACCCGGGCGAGCGCACACACTTCCAGGGCGCGGCGATGTGCGATCCCCGGCTCGGTATCGAGAAACCGTCGGAGCAACATCCCGACGAGATCCGGAGGCCACGGCACACGTACATCGCCTCCTCGGGCGAAGACATCCGTGAGCAGACCGAGCCCGAGCGGATGTCCGTGCGTTGCCCCGATGATCTCGTCGTGCAGTTCCTCGGGAACCCGCGCAGCGGTGAGGTAGGCAGCGCTCGTAGCGGGGTCGAAATTCCTGAGAGACACGATCCGGAGCAGATCACCCCAACCCGGATCGGTGCGCCATCCCGCGGAGGGCGGTGACCTGTCGGCGATCACCGTCAGCGTCGTCGCAGGAAGGCCGGGAAGAAAATCGGTTCGGATCCAGTCGTCGAGCACGCGTAGCCGCTCGTACGAGTCCAGGAGGAGCACCCTCGGCCGGTCGCCGATGTGGCGATCCACCGACGCGAGGACCGAGCCGGGCGACGCATCCGTGTTGCGCCCGTCGATCACAGTCACCGCGCGATGGCTCCGTTCCGCAAGATCGGAGATCGCGCCGAGCAAGCAGGTCTTGCCGATGCCTCCCGGACCGTACAGGTACAGCACGGCGATCGAGGGTTCGGGGGAGTCCAGTGCGGAGCGAACGATCTCGAGTTCGGCATCGCGACCGACGAACACACGTCGCGCCCGTGCGGCGAGACGATCGCTGAGAGGCCGTGAGGACCGCGAGGCGCTCCCCATGCCACCCGATACTACGCCCGGGGGACCTACACCTAACGGTCGGGCAGTCCGACGAGCCGTGCGCTCTCGCGCCACGACCGTTCGGCCTGCTCGTCGCTGCGAGCGAGCACCGACGGTTCGCCGCGGCGCAGTGCGAGATAACCCCGGCTGTCCGGAACGTCGATGTCACCGAGAACGAGGTCTGCGAGCGTGTTCCCGGCTTCGGTCTGCGTGTTGAAGGTGTCCTGCACGATGCGGAGGAACATGCCGGCCCGCGTCCCGAGGCCGCGCCACGCCAGTCGCATCGGAGTGGGAAGTGCTCGTGCCAGACCGGTTCCGAAGACCTGGCCGGGATCGAAGGCGACCGCGGTGATCCGTCCGGCTCGAACCGTGTCGTTCTTCGACAACCTCCGCATCGTGAGGACGGTGCACAGTTTCGAGGCGGTGTAGGCGTGCTGTCCGGCCTTGCGGGGATGCGTATCGAGGTCGGGATCCCGTTCAGGGTGGGCGAGCAACCCGGCGTCGCCATGTCGTGGCGGTACCAGTCCCGCACCGGTCGCGGGGTCGCGTGTGCCGCTGCTGGTCGCAACGACGACGGCCCGGTCCGCCAGAGCCGGAAGCAACTGGCGCAGCAGCAGGTAGTGGGCGAGATGGTTGACGACGAAGGTCGTCTCGAAACCGTCGACGGTCCGCGCGGCGACGTCGCTCCGGATCATCCCGGCGTTCAGCACGAGCCCGTCGATCCGGTCGCTCCGCTCGCGAACCGTCGCCGCGAAGGTACGAACGGAATCGAGGGAGGACAGATCGAGCGGTAGTGCCTCTCCGGTGGATGCGGCGTGCCGGGCACTGTGGACGAGGCGAATCCCGTCTGCGCCCGGGATCCGTTCGGCGGCGATCGCCCCGAAACCCGACGTGCCTCCGGTCATAACCGTTGGGGCATGCGTTCCCCCTACGAGCACGGGAGCCCTGCGGCTCGGCCTGCGAGTGCGCACGGCGATGAGAATCCGGGCCGGACAGGGTCTGCCTTCGTGACAGTGGAACACATTCGACGACACGAGGAGTCACGATGCCCAGGATCACTCCGTGGTTGTGGTTCGACATGAACGCCGAGGAGGCCGCGAACTTCTACATCGGCATCTTCCCCAACTCCGAGATCGGTGAGATCACCCGCTACACCGAAGAGTCCACCGGAGGCGACATCCCGGTCCCGCCCGGGACCCCGATGACGGTCGAGTTCTTCCTCGACGGTCAGGTCTTCTACGGACTCAACGGGGGACCGCAGTTCCGGTTCTCCGAAGCGGTGTCCCTCCAGATCGACTGCGCCGATCAGGAGGAGGCCGACCACTACTGGTACGCGCTGACCGCCGACGGCGGCGAGGAATCCGCCTGCGGATGGTTGAAGGACAAGTACGGCCTGTCGTGGCAGGTGGTACCGAAACGGCTGAACGAACTGCTCGCCGACCCCGATCCGGAGGTCGCGAAGCGCGTGACCGCCGCGATGATGAAGATGCGCCGGATCGACGTGTCGGCGCTGGAGGCCGCCGCGCGCGGCTGATCGGCGCCCGAGCGCTGCGGTACGTTTCGGTGCATGACCACTCGCACCCAGCGGCTCGACGACCTGCCGTTCACCGGCAGACATCGCCGCCTGCTGACCGGCTCCGGCGTGGGCTGGGCCCTCGACGCCATGGACGTCGGGTTGATCTCGTTCGTCATGGCAGCCCTCGCCGTGCAGTGGGATCTGTCGTCGACGCAGCTCTCGTGGATCGGATCCATCGGCTTCGTCGGCATGGCGATCGGTGCGTCCCTCGGTGGTCTGCTCGCCGACCGCATCGGACGCCGGCAGGTCTTCGCCGCGACGCTGCTCGTCTACGGTCTCGCGACCGGCGCGGCGGCGCTGTCGACCTCGGTGGCGATGCTCATCGTCCTGCGGTTCGTCGTCGGACTCGGTCTCGGCGCCGAACTGCCGGTCGCGTCGACGCTGGTCAGTGAGTTCGCGCCCCGCAAGGTGCGAGGACGCGTGGTCGTGGCCCTCGAGGCGTTCTGGGCGGTCGGCTGGCTCCTGGCCGCTCTCATCGGTTATTTCGTCGTTCCCACCGGCGACGACGGGTGGCGGTGGGCGCTCGCCGTCGGGCTCGTCCCGGCTGCCTACGCCCTCGTCGTCCGGTTCGGCCTACCCGAATCGGTGCGCTATCTCGAGAGTCGCGGACGGCACGCGGAAGCCGAGGCGATCGTGCGCGACTACGAGCGCTCGGCCGGGGTCACCTCCGTGCCGGACGATGACGAACAACCCGGCCGACCTGTCGCCCAAGTCGAGCGTGTACCCCGGGGATCGGTATGGGCGCCGAACCTACGCCGCCGCACCGCGGCGCTGTGGATCGTGTGGTTCGGCATCAACTTCTCGTACTACGGCGCGTTCATCTGGCTGCCGAGCCTGCTCGTCGCGCAGGGCTTCGACCTGGTCACCTCGTTCGGCTACACGCTGCTCATCACGCTCGCCCAGCTACCGGGCTACGGGGTCGCGGCGTGGCTGATCGAGGTGTGGGGACGTCGCCTGACGCTGGGGGTATTCCTCGTAGGGTCGGCAGTCTCGGCGGGATTGTTCGGGCTCGCCGAGACTCCGGGAACGATCGTCGCGGCGGGTATGGCGCTGTCGTTCTTCAACCTGGGCGCATGGGGTGCCCTGTACGCGATCGGACCCGAGTTGTATCCCACGCCGGTGCGGGGCGCCGGCACCGGTTCGGCAGCGGCCTTCGGGCGGCTCGCGTCGATCATCGCACCGCTGCTGGTGCCGGTGCTGCTGGGCGCCGGTGGCAACGGTCTCGTCTTCGGTGCGTTCGCGGTGTCGTTCGTCGTTGCCGCGCTCGCGGCATTCACGCTGCCCGAGCGGGCCGGGACGGTTCTCGACGAGAGGTGACGTCGGGAACCGCCCAGGCCGGTGCTCAGAGACGCTCGCGCAGTTCGACCTTGCGGATCTTGCCCGAGGCGGTCTTCGGCAGGGCACCGAAGACGATGCTGTCGGGAACCTTGAAACCGGCGAGCTGCGAACGCACATGCGCGCGCAGTTCCGCTTCGTCGGCACTCGCGCCGCTGCGCAGTGCCACGTAGGCGACGGGACGTTCGCCCCACTTCTCGCTCGGCGCCGCGACGACGGCGGCCTCGAGAACGGCCGGATGGCTGATGAGCGCCGCTTCGACCTCGACGGACGAGATGTTCTCGCCACCGGAGATGATGACGTCCTTCGCGCGGTCGCGGATCTCGATGTAGCCGTCCGGATGCATGACGCCGATGTCGCCGGTGCGGAACCAGCCGTCCGGCACGGCGCGGGCGGTCGCGTCCGGGTTGTTGTAGTAACCGAGCATCACGTTGTTGCCGCGCAGCGCGATCTCACCGGTCGTCTCACCGTCGGCGGGAACGTCGGATCCCATCGGGTCGACGATGCGGAGTTCGCCGGCCACGACGTTGCCCACGCCCTGCCGCGAGCGCAGCCGTGCCTTCTCGTCCTCGGGGAGGACGTCCCATTCCGAACGCCACTCGCAGATCGCCGCCGGGCCGTACGTCTCGGTGAGCCCGTACAGGTGCGTGATGTCGAGTCCGAGCGCGGTGCACCGCTCGATGAGGGCGGGCGCCGGCGGTGCGCCACCGATCGCCGCGACGACACGATGGTCGATTCCGCCCGCATTCGGGGCGTCGACCAGCGACGCGAGAACGGTCGGCGCGCCGCACAGGTGCGTGACGTTCTCGGTGCGCACGAGATCCCAGATCCGCTCGGGGTCGACCTTGGGCAGGCACACGTGCGTGCCACCGGCTGCTGTGACGGCCCAGGTGAACGTCCAGCCGTTGCAGTGGAACATAGGCAGCGTCCACAGATAGGTGGATCCGCTGTCGAGCCCGAAGTGCGCGACCATCGCCAGGGCCTGCAGGTAGGCGCCGCGCGCGTGGTACATCACGCCCTTCGGATCACCCGTCGTGCCGGACGTGTAGTTCAGGGCGATCATGGTGCGCTCGTCGGCGAGCGGCACGCACCGATGACGGGCGGCGGCGAGCTTGTCCTCGTAGTCGTCGCCGACGACCGTGATCGACGGCAGATCGGCCGTGGCCTCGCGGGCCAGGTCGGCCAGCGACTCCTCGACGAGCAGGACCCGGCTGCCCGAGTGCTCGAGAATGAACCGCAGTTCCGGCGCGGTGAGGCGCGTGTTGAGCGAGACGAGCACGGCGCCCGCGTAGAGCACACCGTAGTGCGCCTCGAGCATCAGCGAGGTGTTCGGCGCGAGTACTGCGACACGGTCGCCGGGCTCGACACCGAGAGCGTGCAGCATGCCCGACTGTCGCAGGCACCGATCGCGCAATTCGGCATAGGTGCGACGGATGTCGCCGTCCACCACTGCGAGGTCGTCACGGAAGACCCGGGCGGAGCGGTCGAGAAATGCCGTGGGCGTGAGTGTTTCGAAACTGAATTGCTCGGTCACGTCTGTCGGTGCTCCTTCGGATTACGTCGCGCGCGCACTGCCCATCGCGAACGATGATGCGCACACCTCCCCGTGTGCTGTGAGGGCGATGACCATTCTTCCAAGAGCCGTTACCGATCTTGAACAGGGTCCACCCCTTTTCCGTACCGGCTGAACGCTCCGTCTGCCGTTGACCGGACCCGGAATCCGGCGTTCACTGAGAGGCACCGTGCTCGTCCACGAGAGAAGGCGAGTGGTATGAGTGCTCGGCAGAACGAAGCCCGCCGAACCTCCCGTCCGGCGCGGCGGCCGACCGCGACGCGCGCGAGGGCCACGGAGACGGAGACTCCCGTCGAGCCTGTGCGGCCGCGCAGCCGTCGACCTCGCGAGCCCGAGCCCACCGCGCGGCGTCGCACCCGCGAACCCGAACCCGCTGCACGGCGTCGGGACCGCGACCCCGGAACCGGCTCGCGGCGCACCTCGACCCGAACCTCATCCCGATCGACCACTCGGACATCGACCCGTTCGGACGCCACGCCCCGCTCTCGTGTGAAGCCGGCGCCTCCGAAGGAGAGACGACGACCGCGTCCGCCGGCGAACGACGCCCGGGCAGGGAAACCCACCCGCCCCGGACGTGAGCGGACACGATCCGAGCAGACCCGACCCGAGCAGGCACAGCCGGAACCCACATCGCTCCTCGAGAGGTTGAAGGATGCGCTGCGGGCCGGTGTCCGCAGCGCACTGGCCGAACTCCGGGGACTCGGGGCGAGACTGATCCGGAAGATCCGCGGATGGGTGGACTCGCTCCTCGGCGAGGTCACCAGCGGCGGCGTGGGATTGCAGGCGGTCCTCGCCGGCATCCGAGCCGCGCTGGAGGGTCGCAATCCGGCCCTCGCCGCGCTGGGCGGGCTGATTTCCGGACTCAGCACCAAGGCGAAGATCGGCCTGGCCGTCGTGATCACGCTGGTGCTGCTGCTCGGACCGGTCCTGCTCGTGCTCCTTCTGCTGGCCGTCCTCGTCGCGGTGGTGATCAGCGCCGTCCGGTCCGCGGGGGACTGATCTGCCGGAACGACCGGTCCGTCTGCCGTGAGCAGACGAACCGCCGGTTCGCACCCATCGGGGGTCAGGCTGGCTGCATGACGACCACCGAACCATTCTCGTACCGGGACCAACTGGCCGACAGGCTCTTCCGTCAGCGCATCCTGCGACTGACCGGAGAGGTGGACGACGAGATGGCCGAGCGCGTCTGCTCGGAACTCGTCCTGCTCGCCTCCGCCGACGACCGGCGCGACATCGTCCTGCACATCAACTCACCCGGCGGATCCGTCTTCGCCGGCCTCGCCATCTACGACACGATGCAACTCGTTCCCAACGACATCGTCACGGTGGCAGCGGGATTCGCCGCCAGTATGGGGCAGGTCCTGCTCGCGGCGGGCACCAAGGGCAAACGCGCGAGCCTTGCCCACAGCCGGATCATGATGCACCAACCGTCGGCCGGATTCTCGGGGACGGCCGTCGACATCGCGATCCAGGCCGAGAATCTCGAATACATGAAACTGCAGTCGCAGCAGATCCTCTCGGACGCCACCGGGCATTCACTCGAGGAGATCGAACGCGACAGTGACCGCGACCGGTGGTTCACCGCCGAACAGGCGCGCGAGTACGGCATCGTCGACACCGTCGTCGGGTCGCTCGCCGAACTGGCGCCGTTCGCCGCAGGACGGCAGATGGGACTGGGACGATGAGCACCTACACGATCCCCAACGTCATCGAACGCACACCGGCGGGGGAGCGGTCGTTCGACGTCTTCAGCCGGTTGCTCAACGAACGCATCGTCTTCCTCGGCACCGAGATCGACGACGGGGTCGCCAACGTCGTCATGGCTCAGATGTTGCACCTCGAGGCCGAATCCCCCGATCGGGAGATCGGGCTCTACATCAACTCGCCCGGCGGATCGTCCACCGCGATGCTCGCGATCTACGACACCATGCAGTTCCTGCGCCCGAAGGTCGCGACCTACTGCATGGGACAGGCCGCCTCGGCGGCCGCCGTGCTGCTCGCGGCCGGAGCGCCCGGCCGTCGGCACGTGCTCGCCCATTCGCGGGTGCTGCTGCACCAGCCGTCGGCGCAGGGGCAGGGCACCATCTCGGATCTGGCCCTGCAGGCAGCGGAGGTGATGAGGGTACGGGCCCAGACCGAGGAGATCCTCGCCGCGCACACCGGACGTGACATCGACCGACTGCGCCGCGACACCGACCGGGACCGGATCTTCTCACCGACGGAGGCGGTGGCCTACGGCCTGGCCGATCACGTCGTCGTCGATCGGGACGGATGACCCGTCACGCAGTCACGTGGTCACACTGTGACGCAGTCATACCGTCATGCCGCGCACAACTCGACGCCGGCGTGACCCGTGGTCCGAAGTGTGCGATGCGCGGTCATCCGGCGGATCCCGCGCGCGAGCAGTTGCTCCATCGGAAGTTCCAGCGCATCGCACACGGACCGCAGCATCTCGGAGGAGGCCTCCTTGCGCCCACGTTCGACCTCCGACAGATATTGCTTCGACATCCCGACCGTGCGGGCGACGTCCTCGAGGCTGCGGTCCTGATCGCGACGCTCGTCGCGCAGGATCTCGCCGTAGATCTGGCGGAGCAGCCGGGGCTCGGTGCTGTCGGCTCCCCGCACGGGAGTCCGTGCCGACTTCGCGGCGGTCACACGTGCCGCCTTCGCGGCAGTCACACGTGCCGCCTTCGCGGCAGTCACACGTGCCGCCTTCGCGGCAGTGGCGAAATCGATCACGCGACCCTGCTCCGGCTCCATGCCGACCATTGTGCCGTCGATCCGGCGGCATCGGGCCGGGTTCTGCCGAGGACGAACACCGCCCCGGCAGATGTGTAACGGGCCCGTAACCGCAGTTAACCGAACACATGACCTGGCGCCGATAACGTCGGCGCACCACGACGTATACAGCCGTGGATACAGGACAGGAGTTCGGGTGCCGACAGGATTGCACAGGCTTGCGGCTGCGCTCGACGCGCAGCTCGCGGACACCGACGCGGCCTACGCCGCGACCTATCCCGGGACCGACGGTGCCCGCCAACCGGTACACACCGTCTACGTCCCGGCCGACTGCTACGATGCCGGGATCGTGGCGGGGTGGGGAGCCGACGCGCTCGACGTCCTCGACACCCACATCGACGGACCCGCGGACCTCGCCGCGGTCACCGGCATCGAACCCGAACTGGCCGAGACGGTCCTCCCGCTCGTGGAGGCCAAACTGCACACCGAACCGATCGAGGATCTGCGCATCGACTTCGAGGACGGGTTCACCCGCCCCGGCATTCCCGAGCACGAACGCGACGCCGACGAGGACGCCCACGTCGTCCGCGCCGCCGCCGCGCTCGCGACCGATCCCACCGCGGCACCCTTCGTCGGCATCCGGTTCAAGTCCTTCGAAGCCGCCACCCGGCGCCGCGGCCTCCGTACGCTCGACACCTTCGTCGCAGAACTCACCGGAAAGTGTGCTCTCCCCGACGGATTCGTCGTGACGCTGCCCAAGGTCACCGCGCCCGAACAGGTGGCCGCCATGGTGACGGTCTGCGAACACCTCGAGGCCACCTACCCCCTCGCCGCACCCCTGCGGTTCGAGATCCAGATCGAGACGCCACAGGCGATCTGCGGACCCGACGGCACCGCGGCCGTCGCCACGATGATCCGAGCGGCCCGCGGACGCTGTTCGGGGTTGCACTACGGCACCTACGACTACTCGGCCGCGTGCGACATCGCCGCGGAGTACCAGGCGATGGACCACCCCGTCGCCGACCACGCCAAGGCCACGATGCAGGTCGCGGCAGCGGGCACCGGGGTGCGGTTGTCCGACGGGTCCACCAACCGCCTTCCCGTCGGCACCCGCGACGAGATCCGTGCGGCATG
Organism: Rhodococcus sp. 852002-51564_SCH6189132-a; assembly: GCF_001665495.1. Taxonomy (NCBI): domain Bacteria; kingdom Bacillati; phylum Actinomycetota; class Actinomycetes; order Mycobacteriales; family Nocardiaceae; genus Rhodococcus; species Rhodococcus sp. 852002-51564_SCH6189132-a. The sequence continues at coordinate 86,376 of NZ_LZMJ01000074.1, read as the reverse complement.
GGGACTGCACGCCCGCCTGATCGACCGGTCGCTGCGCCGCGGCTTCTACCAGGGCTGGGATCTGCACCCGGCGCAGTTGCCCACCCGCTACGCCGCGACCTTCGCGTTCTACCGCCGGTCGCTGTCCACCGCCGCGGGACGCGTCGCGGCCTACCTCGACCCGGCCCTGTCGTCGGGATATCTCGACGAACCCGCCACCGCCCGTGCTCTCGCCGACTTCCTCCTGCGGGGAACGAGCTGCGGAGCCCTCACCGAGAAGGAAGTATGCGATCGCACCGGCACGAATCTCGACCACCTGGCCCGGCTCGCGAGTCGACCGACGGCGGTGACGCGATGACCACCGTGATCCGCGCGCGACGCGCTGTGGTGGGGGACGAGGAACGCAGCTGCGCCGTCCATGTGCGCGACGGCCGCATCGTCGCGATCGAGGAATACGACGGTGCCGCTCCGGCCGGTGCGCGGGAGATCGTCCTCACCGACGGCGAGGTGCTGCTCCCCGGCCTGGTGGACACGCACGTCCACGTCAACGAACCCGGCCGCACCGAATGGGAGGGCTTCGCGACGGCGACACGTGCCGCCGCGGCCGGGGGAGTGACGACGATCGTCGACATGCCCCTCAACTCCATCCCGTCCACCGTCGACGTGGCGGCCCTCGAGGTGAAGCAGAAGGTCGCGGCCGAGCAGGTCACCGTCGACGTCGGATTCTGGGGCGGTGCGATCCCCGGCAACCTCGCCGATCTCGAACCGCTCTGGGACGCAGGAGTGTACGGCTTCAAGTGCTTCCTCGCGTATTCGGGTCTCGACGAGTACCCACCGCTGGACCGGGAGCAGATGATCGAGGCGATGCGCGTGATCGCCGGCTTCGGCGGCCTGCTCATCGTGCACGCCGAGGACGAGCCGACCCTCGACGCTCAGGACCCGCCGGCCGGACGCCGGTACGACGACTTCCTGTACTCGCGACCACCGGTCGCCGAGTCCCGCGCTGTCGCCCAGGTGATCGACGGCGCGCGGCAGACCGGATGCCGCGTGCACATCCTGCACCTGTCGGATGCGGGAAGCCTTCCGCTCGTCGCCGCGGCGAAGGCCGAGGGGCTACACGTCACCGCGGAGACCTGCCCACACTATCTGTCGTTGTTCAGCGAGGAGATACTCGACGGCTCCACACATTTCAAGTGCTGCCCGCCGATCCGCGAGGCCCGTAACCGGGAAGCGCTGTGGCGCGGCCTGGCCGACGGCACACTCGACTGCATCGTCTCCGATCACTCGCCGTGCCTGCCGGAGTTGAAGAAGTTCGTCACCGGCGACTTCGGCGAGGCGTGGGGCGGAATCTCGTCGCTGCAACTCGGACTGCCCATCGTGTGGTCGGAGGCGCGCAAGCGCGGGCACACACTCGTCGACGTGGTGCGCTGGATGGCCGGTCGCACCGCCGACCTCGTGGGCCTGGCCGACCGCGGTGCCATCGCCGTGGGCAACAGTGCCGACCTGTGCGTCTTCGCGCCCGACGACGCCTTCGTGGTCTTCCCGGAGCGACTGCACCACCGCAACGCGGTGACGCCCTACGCCGAACGTGCACTGGCCGGGGTCGTGCGGCAGACCTGGCTCGCCGGTGAACCACTCACCGTCACCCTCGGCGCCACCGACCCCGCACCGCGTGGTGCGCTGCTCTCCCGAAAGGAAAACCGTTGACCGAAGCAGATTTCCTGCAACTGCCCGATCTCGCCGCGCGATCGCTGGGCGGAGCCGTCGTGTACGCGAACGACGAGTTCTTCGCGAGTCGCGAGAACCTGATCTCGCCGGGCGCACCCGATTTCGATCCTTCCGAGTTCGGGCACAAGGGAAAGGTCTACGACGGGTGGGAGACCCGGCGTCGCCGCGAACCCGGGCACGACTTCGCGGTGGTCCGGCTAGGCGTTCCCGGTGTCGTCGAGGGTGTCGTGATCGACACCGCCTGGTTCACGGGCAACTACCCGCCCTTCGCGTCCGTCGACGGGGTGAACCTCGACGGCTACCCGACCGATCAGGAGTTGCTGGACGCGCCGTGGGAACCGGTCCTCGAGCGCGTGGCCCTGAAGGGCGACACCGCGAACGCCTTCGCGGTGGAAGACGACCGGCGCTGGACGCACCTGCGCCTGAACATCTTTCCTGACGGCGGTGTGGCCCGCTTCCGGGTGCACGGATATGCACGCCCGGACCCGGCCTTCCTCACGGGCACGATCGATCTCGCGGCCCTCGAGAACGGTGGCGACGTCGTCGCGTGCTCGAACCGCTTCTATTCGTCGCCGCGCAACATCATCGGCCTCGGTCGCTCGCGGCACATGGGGGAGGGCTGGGAGAACGCCCGGCGCCGCGACGACGGCAACGACTACGTGGTGATCCGTCTCGCCGGGCAGGGATGCGTCGACCACGTCGAGGTCGACACCTCCTATTTCGTCGGCAACGCACCGGGAGCGGCGCGCCTGAGCGGAATCCCCAGCGGGGACGCGATGTCCGACGAATCGTCCTGGGTCGAACTCGTCCCGCGGACCGCACTGCTGCCGGACTGCCGGCACCGTTTCCGCGTCGATTCGCCGACGCCGGTGGAGTTCGTGCGGCTCGACGTCTATCCCGACGGTGGCATCGCCCGTCTGCGCGTGAACGGACGACTGACCTAGCTCCGATGCGGGTGCGGTGAGCGGTTTCTTACCCGCGCGAAACACGATGACTCGAGCCCGAAAACTTCGGCCCCCAAGCTGTATCCGGCACCGTATACAGCACTGCATCCGAAATGGGAGCGATCACATGACCTCACCGCACCCCGTCGACGCGCGACTACCGTTCCTCCGGCAGTTCGCGTTCGGCCTCCAGCATGTCCTGATCATGTACACCGGATGCATCACCGTCCCGTTGGTCTTCGGCGCGGCCGTCGGACTCGACCGCGACACCATCGCGATGCTCATCAGCGCCGACCTGCTGATCGCCGGCCTGATCACCATCGTCCAGAGCCTCGGCGTCGGCAAACTCGTCGGCGTCCGCCTGCCCATCGTCTGCGGTGCGACCTTCGCCGGCCTGACGCCGATGATCCTCATCGCGAAGGAATACGGCCTGCAGGCCGTCTACGGCTCCATGCTGATCGGCGGCATCGTCGGTCTCGCCCTGGCCTGGCCCTTCGCCAGGATCATCCGGTTCTTCCCGCCGCTCGTCACCGGTGCCGTCCTCACCGTCGTCGGGATCTCGCTCATCGGCGTGGCAGGCGGGCTGATCGTCGGCACCGACCCGTCGTCGCCCACCTTCGCCTCGCCCACCAACATCGCCCTGGCCGTGCTCGTGATCGTCGTCGCCGTCGCCTTCCTGTGCCTCGGTCGCGGCATCTGGGCGCAGCTCGGAGTGTTGATCGCCCTTGCCATCGGCACGGTCGTCGCGGTTCCGCTCGGCCTGATCGACCTCGGCGGCGTGGCCGGCTCGTCGTGGGTGGGTCTGCCCGCCCCCTTCCACTTCGGTGCACCGGAATTCCCCATCACCGCGGTCGTCGCCATGAGCATCGTCATGGCAGTGGTCTTCGCCGAATCCACCGCGAGCATGCTCGCCGTCGCCGAGATCACCGGCAAGCGCGTCAGCAAGGGCGACATCGCCCGCGGACTCGCCGGCGACGGAGCGTCCGCCGTGCTCGCGGGTGTCTTCAACGCCTTCGTCGACACCGTCTTCACCCAGAACGTCGGTGCGGTCGCCACCACCCGCGTCTACAGCCGCTACGTCACCGCCACATCGGGTGCGATCCTCGTGGTCCTCGGCGCGTTGCCCAAGGTGAGCTCGGTGGTCGCGGCGCTGCCGAAGCCGGTGGTCGGCGGTGTCGGCCTGATCCTGTTCGCCACCGTCGCCCTCGTGGGCATCAACACGCTGCGCTCGGTGGACCTGTCCGACCGCATCAACTCGACGATCGCCGCCGTCGCGGTGGGTGTGGGTCTGCTGCCCGAACTCGCCGAGGGCATGTTCGAGCGCTTCCCGTCCGCTGCGCAGATCCTGCTCGGCAGCGGCATCACGCTCGCCGCGATCGCGGCGTTCTCGTTGAACCTGCTGTTGAACCACACTCGTCTCGGGACACTGGCTCGCGCGTCCCGGTCCGGCACGCCGGCCCCCGTCACCTCGGCCGGTACCATCTCTCCCAACGGAGTTGCCCATGAACCAGTCGCCGTCTGACGCCTTCGTCGTTCCCGCCGTCGACATCGGCCCGTACGTTCGGGCCGGCGACGAGGCCGAACGAGCTCGTGTCGCCCGTGAGATCGACGAAGCCTGCAGCCGTGTGGGATTCGTTCAGATTCTCGGACACGGCATTTCCGATCCGGTGGTCGACGGCCTCGCCGATGCCCTCGACGACTTCTTCGGTCTGCCGATGGACGACAAGCAGCAGTATCGGGTGGTGGGTGCGAACCGCGGGTACAGCCCGCCGAAGAGCGAGTCGCTGAGCCTGAGCCTCGGCGTCGAATCCGCCAGCCGCATGAACGATTTCTTCGAGGCGTACAACGTCGGCGTGGAGGCCCGGTCGTTCGCCCACCTGGACCTGTCGGAGGACGACTACGGAATCAACGTCTGGCCCGACGTCCCCGGCTTCGAGGACCGTGTGCAGACCTATTTCACCGAGGCTTCGCGGGTCGCGCGGACCCTCACCCGGATCTTCGCCGACGCCCTCGGGCAGGCCCCCGACTACTTCGAACGGCTCACCGACCACTCGATCGACGTGTTGCGGATGAACAACTACGCGCTGCCCGAGGGCACCGTCGACCTCGACGGCGATCTCACCGGCATGGGTGAGCACACCGACTTCGGGATCGTCACCGTGCTGTGGGCCGATCGGGTCGCGGGGCTGCAGGTGCTCGGCTCCGACGGTGTCTGGCACGACGTCGAACCGCTGCCCGGCGCCCTGCTGGTCAATCTCGGCGATCTCACCGCCCGCATCACCGACGACCGGTGGATGTCGACGCTGCACCGCGTCAAGCCGCCGATCGTCGACGGGAGGATCCGGCGCCGTCGTTCGGTGGCGTTCTTCCACGACGGCAACGTCGACGCGGTGGTCTCCACGTTGCCCGAATATGCGGGCCTGGAACCCTATGAACCCATCCTGATCCGCGATCACATCAAAGCGAAGCTCGCCGGGTCGCGGCACGGCAAGGCCAACACCGCTGCTGTGCGGGAAGCCGCCCGGGTGCTGGCGGCGACGGGGGAGAACCGCGAGTGAGTCATGTCGTGCTCGTGCACGGCGCGTGGGCCGGAAGTTGGGTGTGGGACACACTGCTCGAACCGCTCCGTCGGGCCGGGCACGTCCCACATCCGCTCGAGCTTCCCGGTGTCGGATCGTGGGGTGCCGACGACGTGACGCTCGACGACGTCGCCGCGGTCGTGGCCGACCACGTTGCCGGACTCGACGGTCCGGTGATCCTCGTCGGCCATTCCGGTGGCGGCATCGTCGTCACGCAGGTCGCGGAGATGCTACCCGAGCGTGTCGCCGGGGTCGCCTATGTGGCGGGGATGATGCTTCCGTCCGGGGTCGACTTCGGGATGTTCTGCGACGGAATCGGTCTCGAATCGCCGGTGGGCATCTCGCGATGGCTCGAACCCACCGAGGACGGTCGCGGGACGATCGTGCCCCCGGAGGCCGGTGCGGCGGTGTTCTTCCACGAGGCGGATTCGGCCGACGCGATCGGTGCCGCGCGCCGACTCGTGCCGCAACTCGAGACCACCCGGCTCATGGCGCCCAGCTGGACACCGGAACGATTCGGGCGCCTGCCACGCCTGTACGTCGAAGCGACACTGGATCGTTCGGTTCCCCTCGTCACCCAACGGGGGATGCAACGCCTCACCCCGGGTGCGCAGGTCGTGTCGCTCGAGTCCGACCATGCGCCACAGCTGTCCGCCCGCGACGACCTCGCGGCGGCGCTGGTGGAGTGGTGCGCGGAGCGCGTCCGAACATAGGTCGGATCTTCACAAAGGTCGAAGCTACGGAACGAGACCGACGTTGTGTGCGAAATCCGGTGGGAGATCGCGCACAAGGTCGGTCTCGTTCGTTCTACAGGAGGTGCTCCGGGTCAGTCGCCGCCCTTGTACTCGACCTCGAACTCGCCGGCCATGATCCTCTCGCGGTACTCCTCGAACAGCGCCATCGCCTCGGGCGAGATCTTGTCGGCGAAGGCCGGATTGATGACGACGTCCAGGCCGCCTTCGGTGATGTCCACCTCGTAGTACTTCGCCGGGTCGACGTTGCCGGCCTCGACGTCGGCGATCATCGCGCGGAGGACCTCGTCGAGATTCCACACGACGGAGGAGACGACGTTCTGGGGTGCCAGCGGGGTCTGATCCATCGTGTAGCCGGCGACGCCGACACCGCGCTGCTTGGCGCCCTCGATGGTGGCCGCGTCGACACCGCACGTGGAGAACTGGTCGGCGCCCTGGTCGACGAGGGCGTTGACGGCCTCGATGGTCTGGGCCGCCGCGTCGGACCATCCGCCGATGTAGGACGGACGCAACTGGATCTCACCGGGGCCCTTGTAGGTCAGGCGCGCGCCGTCGGCGAACGCCTCGATCTGGGCCTTGCACACCGGGATCTCGAAACCGGCGGTGCCGGCGAGGATGCCGGTCTCCGTCAGGTCGCCGGCGAGGATGCCGGTGAGGAACGAACCCTGATAGAACGGCTGGCTGTAGTCGGCGAGGTTGGCGGTGATGTCGCCGAAGCCGCCGGGATAGGCGAACAGCACGTCGGGGTAGTCGGCGATGATGCCCTTGATGGGTTCGCCGTAATTGAACGAGTGGCCGACGATGAGCTGGTTGCCGTCCTCCGCGAGGTCGGTGACGATCTGGGCGATCTGCTCCGAGGTCGCGCCCGAATCCTGCTGCACCACGGTCAGGTCGATAAGACCTTCCGCTTCGAGTTTCTCGGCGCCGTCGACCATGCCCTGGTTCCAGCCGACGTCGTTGACCGGACCCGAGGTGATGATCGCGGCCTTGACGACCCCGTCGGCCGAGCCGCTCCCACCGGGGTCGGAACTCGAACACCCGGTCACGGCGGCTCCGACGACGGCGGCGGCCGCCACAGCGGTACCCAATTTCTTCACGTGGTTCTCCTCGGGGAAGGGAGGGCTCGCGACTGCGAACCCCAGGACTGACGGGAAAGCTGACGGAAAGCTATTTCGCGGGCACGAACGGGATGCCGAGCGCCTTCGGGGAATTGCTGCGCGAGAACCACACGGTTGTGGCGATGACCGCGAGCAACGTCACCGCGTACGGCATGGCCTGGAACAGCTCGTACGGTACCGACGTGGCCTGTCCACCGGACGCGGCCTGTACGCGCAGCTGGAAGGCGTCGACGAGACCGAACATGAAGCCACCGACGATGGCGCCGAGCGGATTCCACCGGGCGAGGATGACGACACCGAGCGCGATCCAGCCGCGACCACCGGTGATGCCGTCCTGGAAGAAGCCCAGGCTGTCGATGACGAGCGCGCCGGCCATACCTGCTGCGGCGCCGGAGATCAGCAGCGTGCTCCATCGGGTGCGGGGGACGGAGACGCCCACCGAATCGGCGGCCTCGGGGCTTTCCCCGGCCGCGCGGATCGACAGGCCGAAGGCCGTGCGGGTGAGCACCCACCACAGGGAGACGACGAGTGCGAGCGCGAGGTAGACGAGCGGGGACTGCGAGAACACGATCGGGCCGAGCACCGGCAGGTCGGACAGCACCGGAAGGTCGAGGGGAATGGTGCCCTGGATGCGCGGCGGTGTACCGGTCATGCCGAACACCTGCAGGTACAGGAAGGACGCGAGTCCGGTCCCGAGGATCACCACCGAGATCCCCGTGATGATCTGGTCGACGGCCATCGTGATCGTCAGGTAGCCGACGATCGCGGCGAGCACGAGGCCCGCGGCGGCGCCGGTGGCGGCGCCGAGCATCGGTTGCCCGGTGTAGTACACCGTCACGAACGCGATGATCGCGCCGACCATCATCTGTCCCTCGATACCGAGGTTCATCAGCCCCGAGCGCTCGGCGAGGCACGCGCCGGCGGCGGCGAGGATGATCGGCACCGCCAGCCGCAGCGCAGCGGTGAACAGCGGGACGAGCGCACCGGCGCCCAGGACATCGGACCAGTTCATCGAGCACGCTCCACGATTCGGTTGGCGAGCAGCACCGTCAGGATCATCACTGCCTGGACGACGGTGCCGATGGACGCGGGGATCTCCTGGGTACGCTGCACCGCCTGACTGCCGAGGGTCAGCCCGGAGACCAATGCTGCTGCGAGCACGATGCCGAACGGATTGCGACGCCCGAGCAGTGCTACCACGATCGCGGTGAACCCGATCCCGGAGGAGATCGCCAGCGACAGTCGGAACTCGCTGCCCAGCAACATGATCGCGCCGGCGATACCGCCGAGTGCGCCGCTGATCAGAGCGGAGGTGACCACGGTGCGGGCGACGGAGATGCCATTGGCCTCGGCGACGCTCGGGCTCCCACCGACGATCTGCGACGCGAAACCGAACCGGGTCGAACGCATGAGCCACCACACCAGCGGCACCGCCGCGATCGCGACGAACACACCGATGTGGATGCGGGTGCCGGGAATCGTCGCGAGTGCGGCCCAGTCGGGAATGCGCTCGGACTCGGGGGTGAAACCGTTGGGATTGGCGAGGGGTTTGCGCACCGCCCACGCCAATGTGTAGAAGACGAGGTAGTTGAGCATGAGCGACGAGATGATCTCGTTGACCCCGAGCCGCGCCTTCAGCACGCCTGCGATGCCGCCGATGCACGCACCTGCGGCCGCGGCGGTGACGGCGACGATCGGGATCGCGATCCAGCTCGTCCCCAACGGCATGCTCAGCACCACGGCCGTCGCGGTGATCGCGCCGACGTCGTAATGGCCCTGCGCGCCGATGGTGATGAAGCCGGTGCGGTACACGATCGCGTAGCCGAGACCCATGAGGACGAGCGGCGTCATACCCGTGAGCAGGCGGCCGAGCTGCGTATCGCCGCCGAGAGCGGCGTCGAGCATCGTCGCGTAGGCCTGCCCCGGATCACCGCCCGCGAGGACGATGAGGATCCCGCCCGCCGCGAGACCGACGGCGACGGCGAGTAGCGGCACCCCGATAGTGGTCGTGAGACTCCGGATCCGCGACGCGGTGGGCGGCTCGGGTGGCGTCGTCACCGGTGGGCTGAGCGTGGCGGTCATGCTGCAGCCTCCTGGAATCCGCCCATGGCCGAGCCGAGGGCTTCGCGGTCGAACGGGCCTTCGTCGAACTCGGCGACGATCCGTCCGCGGTAGAGCACGACGATCCTGTCGGCGAGGCTGCAGATCTCGTCGAGATCGGACGAGATGAGCAGGATCGCGGCGCCCCGGGAGCGATGGTCGACGAGCGTGTCCCAGACGAACTCGGTGGCGCCGATGTCGAGACCGCGGGTGGGCTGGGCGACGACGAGGACGTCCGGCTCACCGTCGAGGACCCGGCCGAGCACCACGCGCTGGGCGTGCCCACCGGACAGGGTGCCGGCGAGCGTGCGCGGGCTCTGGGCCTTGACCGACAGGGCGGCGATGATGCGCTCGGCGCGTTCGCGGACGGCTGCCCGCGACAGGCGGCCCCAGCGACGGGCGAGCGGGGGATCGGTGTAGCTGTCGATCGCGAGATTGGTGTCGATTCCCAACGACTTGATCAGTCCCCGGGTGTAGCGGTCGGCGGGGACGATGCCGACACCGGCCTCGCGCATCGCGCGGGGGGACGAGGAGTCGATCTCCCGTTCGGCGACGACCACCGCACCGGTGGAGTCGGGGGAGAGCCCGGACAGGACGTCCTCGAGGGCGGACTGGCCGTTGCCCTCGACTCCGGCGACGGCGACGAGCTGCCCGGATGCGACCCGCAGGGTCACGTCGTGCAACTGACCGGGGACGGACACACCGACCAGTTCGAGCATCCGGTTCCCGGCCGGTTCGGTGGCCGCACGGCGGATACCGAGCCCGACCTCACGGCCGACCATGTCGCGGGCGAGTTCGGCGGTGGTGACCCTCTCGGCGCCGTTCCCGCGGATGGGGCGTTCGGCGACGAGCCGTCCTCCCCGCAGCACACCGACCCGATCGGCGGCCTCGAGGACCTCTTCCAGATGGTGAGTGATGAGCACGATCCCGACGCCGCGTTCGGCGGCGAGTCGGCGGACCTGTGCGAGCAGTGAGTGCACCTCGGCCGGAGCCAGATTCGCGGTCGGTTCGTCGAGCAGCAGGTAACGGGCGCCCAGGTGCAGGGCTCGGAGGATCTCGACGCGCTGCTGCTCGCCGACCGACAGGTTCTCCACGCGTGCGGTGGGGTCGCAGGCGAGACCGGTGTTCTTCGCGAGGGCGGCGATCTCGGCTTCGTTGCGCCGCAGGCGCTTCCGGCCGATCACTCCGCGGGACCGGCCGAGCAGGAAGTTCTCCGCAACCGTCATGCTCGGCACGAGCATGAAGTGCTGGTGGACCATCGCGATCCGTTCCCGGCCTCCGTCGATGAGCGACTCTCCGTCCACCGCAATGGAACCGGAGTCGGGCGGGAGAAGCCCGGTGAGGATGCGCATCAGGGTCGACTTGCCGGCGCCGTTCTCGCCGAGCAGTGCGTAGACCTCGCCGGGGCGCACATGCAACGACACGTCGCGCAGGACGGTGTTCTCACCGAAGGACCGGTGGATACCGCGCATCACGACGCCCTCGGCGGGAACCGATTCTGTCACTCCCGCAGTGGTGGTGATGCTCGCGGTCGAAGTTGCTGTCACCATACGGTGGGGCCTTCCGAGTAATCGCTATGTGTCGAGTCGAGACGATCCAGGTTGGTAGTTGAGCGGTCGTGTCCGATTCATGACGATTGTGTTTCGGGCGGCGGAAGGGAATGAAGTTCGTGATGCCGACGGAGAATGCAGTGCCGGAACAGGATCGCGTCGCTCGGACGGTCGCCGTCGGACTTCCTCGATCCGGCTCGCCCGGTGCTCTGCGTCGGGGCGCGGTCCGGGAACCCGTAACACGGTCCTCACCTCAGCGAGACGGATCCGCAGTATCGCAGGAATTGACTCGGAGCGATCACCCGTCCGCTCTGTCCAGGAGTCACCTATGGAAGCCCTGCCTCTCATCGATCTGCGTCCGCTGCGCGACGGGAGCGACCCGCACGCCGTCGTCGGCGCGCTCGACGCCGCGTGTACCGACCTCGGGTTCTTCGTCGTCACCGGTCACGGACTCGACCCCGACCTCCGCGCGGCGACGATGGAGCAGGCGCGGCGCTTCTTCGCGCTGCCTTTCGAGGAGAAGATGGAGATCGCCATCGCGAGATCCACCTGTCACAGCGGATATGTGCCGCCGAAGACCGAGGCACTCGACCCCACCGTCGGAGCCGACGGCAAGGAGGCCCTCGACATCACCACCGACCGTGCGGCCGATCATCCGGAGGTGATGGCGGGTACGCCGCTGCACGGTCCGGCACAATGGCCCGCCTCGCTGATGCCCGACTTCAAGAGTGTCGCCGACGAGTACGCGAAGGCGTGTCTGGACATCAACGCCCACCTCATGCGCGGTCTCGCACTCGCTCTCGGCCTCGACGCCGACGCCTTCGTGCCGATGTTCACCGACCCGCTCGGGTCGCTCCGTATGCTGCACTACGCACCCGTTCCTGTCGGCGATACCACACTCGGCGTCGCGCCCCACACCGACTACGGCTCGTTGACACTGCTCGCCCAGAACGACATCGGTGGGCTGCAGGTCGCCGCGCGAGGCGGCGGATGGATCGACGTCGTGACCCCGCCCGACGCGCTGATCGTCAACCTCGGCGACATGATCGCCCGGTGGACCAACCACCGCTACGTCTCCACCCGCCATCGTGTGCTGAATCCCACACACGGACACCGTTATTCGCTGCCCTATTTCGTCACCCCGGACTACCACGCCGTGATCGAGGCGATCCCGACCTGTGTCGAACCGGGCGCGGAGCCGATCCATCCACCGATCGGGGCAGGCGAGTACCTTCAATCGCGGTTCGAAGCGACGCACGCATACCTCGGGGCCCCGACCGACGGTCAGATCGACAAGCACACCGTCTTCGTCTCCAAGTAGTTCTCCGGCCCGGCGGCGCCGTTCTCGTAATCCCAGACGACAGTCTCCTCTCGGTTCCGGTGATCAGCGAGGCCGCGCGCTCGGCGAGGGCGATCACGGGGGCGTTGGTGTTGCACGACGGGAGCACCGGGATGACGGAGGCGTCGACGACGCGCAGTCCGTCCACGCCGTGGACCCGCAGGTCCGGGTCGACGACGGCGTCGGATCCCACGCCCATCGCGCACACAGCGTGATGAGTCGAATCGACCCCGCTGCATCAACTTCGTGTTACGGCTGCGTTGCGTGTCCGGCCGTACAACGAACGAGACCGATGTCGTGTGCGAAATCCGGCCGGAAATCGCACACAACATCGGTCTTGATGGGTGGGTCTCACTGCATGAGGCGCCAGATGCGGTCGCGGGACAGCGGCAGCTCGTGCGGCCGCACCCCGATGGCGTTGCGCACGGCGTTCGCCAACGCCGGGGCCACCGGGTTGAACGGGGCCTCGCTCATCGACTTCGCGCCCATCGGCCCGAGTTCGTCGTAGGTGTCGGCGAAGTAGACCTCGGTGCGCGGGACGTCCGCGAATTGCGGAATATGGTAGTTGCGTAACACATCTGTCGTCACGCGGCCGGCGTCGTCTGTGATGATCTCCTCGTACATCGACGCACCGAGCGCCTGCGCAGTGCCGCCTTCGATCTGCCCGCGGCACTGCTCGGGGTTGAGGACGGTGCCGGCATCGGCGGCCTGGACCGAGCGGAGGATCTGCACCTCACCGGTACGGGTGTCGACGGCGACGCGGAAGGCCTGCACGTTGAACGACAGCGAGCGCGGCAGACCGCCGTGCCGGCCCTCGGCGCGCAACCGGCCACCCGCGACCTCCAGCAGCTCACCAGGCGTGACGAGACGATCGCCGCACCGCACGCCGTCGGCCTGCAGCTCGGCCTGCTCCGGGTCGAGGCCGGTCAGCTCCGCGGAGGCCTTGGCCATCCGCCGTCGCAACTCGTGGGAGGCCGCCAGCAGGGCCTTCGACGCGACGACCGTGCCCGACGACCCGAAGGCGCCGGTGTCGTGGGTGGTGACGTCGGTGTCGGACTGCTGGACCACGATGCGGTCGGGAGTGGTGCCGAGCGCGGTGGCCGCGATCTGGGTGTGGACGGTGGTGGTGCCGTTGCCGAACTCCGCGGTGCCCACCCGGGCAAGATACCGGCCGTCGGGCAGAAGTTCGATCGACGCTTCGGAGATGTGCCCGTTGGGCGGGTTGGTCGCGATCATCGCGAGCGCCATCCCCTCGCCGATCCGCCAGTGATCACCGGTCGGCGTGGGCCGGCCGCCGGTGCGCGCCATCGCCCGTTCGGCAAGATCGAGACACTGGTCGAGTCCGTAGCTGCCGTACGTCAGGTCGACGCCCTCGGGATGCGCCGCGACCAGTGGCTCTCCCGGCGCGATGATGTTGCGGCGCCGGAACTCGTACGGGTCGATGCCGAGCTTGATGGCGAGTTCGTCCATGGCCGACTCCACGGCGAAGATCACCTGGCCGAGGCCGTAGCCGCGGAAGGCGCCCGACGGCCGGTTGTTCGTGTACACGGATTCGGCGTCGACCCGCTTGTTCGGGCATCGGTACACCGCGATCGACTCCGTGCAGCCGTGGAACATCACCCCGGGGCTGTGGTTGCCGTAGGCGCCCGCGTCGGCCAGCACGTCGATCGCGAGGGCGGTGAGGACACCGTCGGCGTCGGCGGCGAGGGTGACGTCGACCCGCATGGGATGCCGGCACGGAGCGACGGTGAGCTGATCGGAACGGGTGAACTCCCACTGCACCGGGCACCCCGTCTTCAGGACCGCCGCCGCGACGACATCTTCGACCAGCATCTCCTGCTTGGCGCCGAAACCCCCGCCCACCCGGGCCGTGTGCACGCGCACCCGGTCCCGGTCGAGTCCGAAGATATGGCACAGCTCGTCGCGCACCAGGAACGGAACCTGTGTGGAACTGCGGATGACGAGCCGTCCGGCCTCGTCGAGATGACCGATGGCTCCGTGTGTTTCGAGATGGGTGTGTTGGACGCGGTGGGTCTGCCAGCGTCCCTGCACCACCGCCGCAGCGGACGCGACCGCCGCGTCGACGTCCCCGCTGCTGCCGTGGATCGCGGCGACGACGTTGCGTCCGGGATCGGCGATGCGCGCGTCGGCGGACTTGTCGGCGTGCAGGAGGGGAGCCCCAGGCTTCCGGGCCTCGTCGGGATCGAGGACGAAGGGCAGTTCCTCGTACTCGACGTGGATCGACGCGAGCGCCCGGTGTGCGATTGCCGGACTCTCGGCGACCACCGCGGCGACCCGCTGTCCGCGGAAGCGCACGACCCGGTCGAACAGGTATGTGTCGTCGGGATCGTCGTTGCGGTTCTCGTGGCGAGCGGTCGAATAGGCGGTGGCCGGGGCGTCGCGGTGGTACAACACAGCGTGGACACCGGGGAACGCCTCGGCGGCCGAGACGTCGACGGAGAGGATCCGCGCATGGGTGTGCGGGCTGCCGAGGACGGCGATGTGCAGCAGGCCCTCGACGGTGGTGTCGAGGGTGTACGGCTCGGTGCCGGTGATGACCCGCGTCGCGGCCGGTGCGCGCTGCGAGCGGCCGCACGACGGGCCATCGACCTGCTCGACGTTGGTGCGCGACCGCAGGGCATCCTCGATCGATCGGTAGCCGGTGCACCGGCACAGGTTGCCCTTCAAGCGTTTCGGCAGGTCGTCGAGATCTTCGTCGGTGAAGGTGGACGCGGTGACGATCATGCCTGCGGTACAGAAGCCGCACTGGAAACCGGCGGCGTCGGCGAACTGTTGTTGGACGGGATGCAGGTCGTCGGGGGTTCCCAGTCCCGCGACCGTGGTGACCTCGCGACCCTCGACCCGCACGGCCGGGACCACGCAGGAGTGGACGGGTTCGCCGTCGAGCAGGACCGAGCACGCGCCGCAGTCGCCGGCGTCGCAGCCCTTCTTGACCTCGAAGTGCTCGGTCTCGCGCAGCAGGGTACGCAGGCACTGGCCGGGCCGGGGGTCGACGTCGCGTTCGCGGCCGTTGACGGTGAGTTTCACGGCTGAACCTCCGTTTTCGGCAGTGCAGTGTTCGACAGTTCGGTGCGGATCTCTTCGGCGAGCACCGCGGTAACGGCACGTCGCCAGTCGGCGGCGCCATGCGCATCGGTGTAGTAGCTCGTCGTCGGGACGAGACGGGCCAGTGCGTCGGACAACGCCTGTGCCGACGGGACTTCCGTGAACCGCAGGAGACAGGGACGCACCGTCGACGCGGTGATCGACAGCGTGACACTGCCGTCGTCGTCGCGGCGTCCGATCACGACGGCCCCCGAACGTCCCAGCGGAGAGAGGGCGATCTTGCGGAAGACCGTGCGGGAACTCAGGACCCGCAGAGGAATCCGGATGCTCCGCAGGATCTCTCCGGGTGCGAGGGCGTTGGAGGCGACTCCGAGGACGAAGTCGGCCACCGGGATCCGCCGTTCGCCGCCGTCGATCGTCCAGATCACCGCGTCCGCGTCGAGTGCGGTCGCCAGCGAGATCATGGCACCGGCGGGGAAGGACAGGCAGATGTTGCCGCCGACCGTGGCGCGCTTCCAGATCTTCCACGACGCCAACAGTGCCTCGGCGCACTGCCGGAACAGCGGTGCCGCAGTATGTTCCGCCTCGTCCGAGAGTGCGGCCATCTGTTCGACCGTGCAGGTCGCGGCGATCTCGAGAGCGTCGGGGTGCCGGGTCACGGCAGGCCAGCCGAGACCGGACAGATCCACGAGTCGGTGGAGGTGCGGTTGCGGTTCGGAGAACAACCAGGTGCCACCGCCGAGCGGGGCCGCGCCCTCCTCGAAGGTCAGATCGGTGCGGTCGCGGGCGATGTCGTAGGCGGTGATGTTGTGCAGATCCATCGCCTTCACCCCGCCTTGGCGACCAGCGCGGCGTGTTCCGCCGCGACCTGCCGTGCCACGACGTCCTCGTCGACGGTCCGGACCTCGTCGCGGACGACCACCTCACGGCCGTTGATCAACAGCAGTTCGAGAGGCGGTGTGCTGCCGAGGACGAGGGCCGCGACCGGGTCGGCGATGCCGGAGTGGGCGAGGCCGTCGATCCGCCACAACGCCAGATCGGCGAGCTTGCCGGGCTCGATCGATCCGATCTCGTCCTCGCGTCCGAGGACCCGGGCGCCGCCGATGGTGGCGAGTTCGAGGCTCTGCCGCACCGTCATGGCGCGGGGGCCGCTGCGGGCACGGGCGAACAGTGCGGCGTGGTGGGCCTCTTCGAGCATGCAGCACGACTCGTTGCTCGCGGCACCGTCGACGCCGAGGCCGAGCGGCACGCCCGCGGCGTAGAGGTCGGCGGCGCGGGCGATGCCGGCACCGAGCCGGGCGTTCGAGGTGGGGCAGTGGGCCGCACCTGTACCCGACGCGGCGAGCACACCGATGTCACGGTCGTCGAGGTGCACGGCGTGCGCGTACCAGACGTCGGGTCCGGTCCAGCCCAGCGACTCCATGTACTGGACGGGCTTGCATCCGAACTTCTCGAGGCAGAAGTCCTCCTCGTCGAGGGTCTCGGCGAGATGGGTGTGCAGCCGCACCCCGAGATCGCGGGCGAGCAACGCGGACTGCTTCAGCAGCTCACCGGTCACCGAGAAGGGCGAGCACGGCGCGAGCGCGACCCGCAACATCGAATCGAACGACGGATCGTGCCAGCGGTCGACGGCCTCGCGGCTGCCCTCGAGGATCGCGTCGATGTCCTCGACGATGTGATCGGGCGGCAGACCCCCGGCGCTCGCACCGAGGTCCATCGACCCGCGGCAGGGATGGAAGCGGATACCGACCTCGGCCGCTGCGGCGATCTCCGCGCCGAAGACGTCACCGCCCTCGCGGGGCACGACGTAGTGGTGGTCGGTGCTGGTCGTGCATCCGGTGCGCACCAGATGCGCGAGTGCGCCCTTGGCCGCGACGTGCACGGCGTCGGCGTCGATGCCACCCCAGACTGGATAGAGGGTGGTGAGCCATTCGAACAGGGTGTGGTCGGCGGCGAGCCCACGCGTGATCCATTGGTACAGGTGGTGGTGGGTATTGATCAGGCCGGGCGTGAGCACGCACCCGGTGCCGTCGACGATCTGCGCATCGTCGTAGCCGGTCGGTTCGCCCGACCCGACCGCGACGATCCGGTTGCCGGAGACGACGACATAACCGTCGCGGTGTTCGGCGCGGGCGGCGTCCATGCTCACCACGTGTGCGCCGCGGATGACGAGCGGCCGGGTGGTGGGATGCGCGTGCATAGTCGACTCCTCGGATCGTCGGGAGTCTTCAGTCAACTGCGCCGAACAGATGTACCTCTGCGGCAGCACGCACGAAACACCTCGGAAATCCGCGGCTCGTACTGTGCGATCGTCCAAGACAGTCACCAGGAGGTGAACATCGTGCTTCTTCGAGATGTGGTGGAGGCGCCGGGGCTGGGAATCGGTGTACTGCACGGCGACGCGGAGGCCCTGAGCCGTCCCGTGCTGCGCGCGTGCACCACCGACATGCCCGACCCCACGCGCTACGTCAGCGCAGGCTCGCTCGTGTTCACCGGCCTGGTGTGGCGACGCTCCGTCGAGGACTCCGACCTGTTCGTCAAACGGCTCGTCCGAGCGGGGGTGACGGCGATGGCCGCCGGCGAGGCCCTGCACGGCCGGGTACCCGACGACGTGATCGAGGCGTGTGCACGACATCGCATGCCGCTCCTGGTCGTGCCCGACGAGGTGCCGTTCAGCCGGGTCATCGAATACATGACCGGGCATATGGCCGGAGCCCGGATGGATCGTCTGCAGACGGGACTGGCACGGCAGCGGCAATGGCTCGCCGCCGTCGCCGACGGTCGGAGTGTGGGGGAGCTGCTCGACGGACTCGCGCAGCAGCTCGGGGTGGAATCGGCGCTGATCACCTCCACAGGCGTGACGGTCGCAGGAGGTGCTGAGCTCGACGACGCCGAACTCGACCGGATCACCGCAGCAGCGTTGACCGCCGACCGCTTTCCACTGCGGCTCGACGGTGACTTCACCGTCCTGCCGGTGGGACGCGGACTGACGGACCGGATCGACGCGTGGTTCCTGGTGATCCGGCACGACGAGAGCGGACCGGAGTGCGTCGAGGCGTTCTCCGAACTCGCCGCGGTGGTCGCTCTCGATCGGATCCGGCGCGACGAACGGCGCCGGGTGGCATGGGAGATCACCGACCGGACCCCGACCGTGCGCGCTGCGGACTCGCGGGTCGCGGTGGTGGCCGAAGCCGAGGGCCGGATCTCGCCGGACGTCCTACGCGGTCTCGTCGAGGACGTCCTGGACGGAGCGGTCACGTCGATCGACGCGGCGAACAGGGTGGTCGCCCCGGCGATCGGCAGCGACGTCGACGTGGCACGGCTGTTGAGCCGACGCCTCGGGCGTCTCGCGCCGGCGTTGCGCGGCGACCGGATGTTCGTCGGTGTCGGCGGGCAGAGTTCTGACGACGACCCGGCCGGCGCGGTCCGCGCGGCGGCATCGGCATGCGCTGCAGCACACAACGATCCGGGTCCGGTGGCGGTGCGACGTGCCGAACTCGATTCGGCGCTCGACCTGTTGTCGACCCTGCCCGACGAACTGCGTCGCGCGTACGCCGACCGGCTGCTCGGGGGCGTCGTCGAACACGACCGACGCACCGACGCGGGTCTGCTCGCGACCCTCGAGGCATTCCTCGATTGCGACGGATCGTGGCGGCGCACGGCCGATCGACTGCACGTGCACCTGAACACGGTCCGCTACCGCATCGGGCGAGTCGAAGCGCTCACCGGGCGTTCCCTCGCGCGCACCGGTGACCGCTTCGATCTGTATCTCGCGCTGCGTTCGTTGGAACCCGCTCTCGCGTGAGCGGTATCCGTTGTCGTGCCGCGTGAGTGGTCACATGGCGCCGGTGTAGGGCTCCCAGGAGATGCCGGCATCGGGGGCGTCCTCGCGCAGCACGCTCGCCTGGATCAGTCCGTAGGGCCGGTCGTCGGCGTGGAAGACCTCACCGGCGTTCTCGACTCCGAAACGTGCCAGGTCGTAGAGGAAGTGGTGCTTGTTCGGTGCGGACAGGCGGATCTCGGCGATCGATGGGTACCGCTCGAGCACGGCGCGGCCCATCTCGTACAGGCTCTGTTGCAGGGCCTTCGAATGCAGGTTCGCGAACACCTCGAGGAGGGTGGCGCGCACGCCCGCGTAGACGGTGTCCCAGTCGACGTCGGTCGATGCGAACCGCCAGCGCGCCTGGAGGCTCGTCGCCATGATGCGATCCTCCGCCGGTTCGAGAACCGTGTACGGGTCGGTGAGGAAGCCCTGGAACTCCGAGCCGGTGGACTTGAGGACGACGAGATCCTTCAGGCCGCCGACCACCCATTCGCGTCGGTCGGTCCCGGTGCCCTCGACGGTGATCGCGGCGGTGCGGACCTCGGATCCCTTGCGCGTCCAGGTGTGGTCGTGCTCGGCGCCGTCGACGACGACCCGCTCCCAGGCGTACTCCTCGATCTCGATGCGCGCCGAGCGGACGGGTTCGACGTCGTCGACGAAATGCCGGGCGAGCGCGAGGCCGTACTCCTCGACGAACTCGACGCCCTTCTCCTTGGCGTAGGAGTAGATGGTCTGCTTCTGGCTGTCGGTGGGCAGCACCGTGCCCTGATCTCCCTCGAGATGTGCGGCGTCGAAATCGCCGTGCAGGCAGGACGAGACGTTCAGGTCGCGGATCTCGTGCCGGTCGGTGTCGCGCACGATGCGCACCACCCGATTCTCGGCCTTGCCGTAGCGGTGCGGTCCGAGGACGATCTTGCCGGTCAGTTCGGTCATGGTGGTCAGCTCCCGCGGTAGGTGGAATACGAATAGGGCGACAGGAGGAGCGGCACGTGGAAGTGGCTGCTGCCCTCCGGGATACGGAAGGTGACGGTCACCTCCGGATAGAAGGACGCGACTCCGCGGCGCGAGAACCAGTCACCGGTGGCGAAGGTCAGGTGGTAGGTGCCCTCGGGCAATGGATCGGTGAAACCGGTGAGACGACCGTCGTCGTCGGTGACACCGGCGCCCAACGAGGTTCCGTGCGTGTCGGTGAGGATGACGTGCAACCCCACCGCGGGGGCTCCGGCCGTCGCGTCGAGCACGTGGGTACTCAGGGTGTTCATGCGCGGCTCCCTGCGGTCTCGGTGACGATCCGCTCGAGGCGGAGTCGGGTGATCTCGGCGAGCGCTGCACGCATCTCGGCCTTCTCGCTCTCCGGGTCGTTGCGGAGGCGACGCTCGAGGATCTCCAGCAGTTCCGGTGCCGTGCGGCCGGCGGCGCGGACGAGGTAGACGTGCCCGAACCGTTCCTCGTACTCGCGGTTGCCGGCGGCGAGCCGGTCGAGGATGTCGGCGTCGGCCGTGGTGACGGCGGACTGCTCGCGGCGGGAAGCAGCGTGTTCGCTGCGTTCGCCGATGCGCGGGTGGCCGGCGAGGGCGTCGGCGAGGTCGTCACCGTCGAGGTTCTCGGCCGCGGCAGCGGCGGTGGTGAGCAGCACGGTGCGCGAACCGAACGGGCGCGCTGCGACGACGGAGTGTGCCCATGTCCGGCTCGAGCAGCAGCCGAGCAACAGTGCGATGGCCTCGTCCTCGGGCATCGCATCGAACCGGGCCGTTGTGAGCTGCACGGACCCTCCTTTCGTCGGTGCATTCGATACTGTCCGGTGGGCGTGCGGCGGGGGAGGTGCAAGCGCTACAGAGTTCGGTCCGCCGCGGGTGCGCCGGTTGGATGATCGGCCAACGAGGTAGTTGCGCCTTGAACGTTTTTCTGGAATAGTTCCAGTTATTGGATTTATTCCAGAAGAAGTGGGCGACCCGGGTGGGGTCGCAGGGTTGAAGGAGTGATCACATGTTCACCGCCGACCGTCCTCGAGCAGTGACGCTTCCGCCGGTCGTGCTCGGCGGACTGCGACCTCTCTACCGGCAGATGGTCCGCAACAACGTTCCGGCCGCATCGTTCGAGCACACCGCCGGACGGGCCGTCTTCGACGTCTGCCTGATCGCGGGGGAGCACGGTCCGCAGCTGCAGGTCCGCGCCCGCGACTTCGGGATCGACTTCACGCTCGCGATGACCACGCATTTCCGTATCGCGCCCGTGATGAGCGACGACCAGTACCGCGCACTGTGCGCGGTGCTCACACCCGGCGCCGAACCGGCACCAGGCATCGTCCTCGACTTCCTGCAGCAGGTGGTCGTGCAGTCGCCCGCGGTGCTCGCGCGGACGCACACTTGCGCTGCTTGAGTCCGAATTTGCTCGTCCTGTGGACATGAGCACACGCTCCGGCAGCGTGTTTCTGTCCGCACGGTGCGCACATCCACCCGAACGCGAACGGCCCGGCAGAAAATCCTGCCGGGCCGTTCGGGATAGTGCGTCTACAGCGAGTCGGGTCTACAGACCGGGTCGCTTGCCGACCGTGAGCGTGACCTCGCCGGTGTGCGCGAAGAAGTCGTTGCCCTTGTCGTCGACGACGATGAATGCGGGGAAGTCCTCGACCTCGATCTTCCAGACCGCTTCCATGCCGAGCTCTTCGTACTCGACGACCTCGACGTTCTTGATGCAGTCGAGCGCCAGACGCGCGGCCGGACCGCCGATCGAACCGAGGTAGAAGCCGCCGTACGTGTGGCATGCGTCGGTGACCTGCTTGGAGCGGTTGCCCTTCGCGAGCATCACCATCGAGCCACCGGCGGCCTGGAACTGGTCGACGTAGGAGTCCATACGACCGGCCGTCGTCGGGCCGAACGAACCCGACGCCAGACCCTCGGGGGTCTTCGCCGGACCGGCGTAGTAGACCGGGTGATCCTTCAGGTACTGCGGCATCTCCTCACCACGGTCGAGGCGCTCCTTGATCTTCGCGTGCGCGATGTCGCGCGCGACGACCAGCGGACCGGTGAGCGACAGGCGCGTCTTGACCGGGTGCTTGGACAGCTCCGCGAGGATCTCCGGCATCGGCCGGGTGAGGTCGATCTTGACCGCGGCACCCTTGCCGGTGCCCGAGACGCCCGACGTCTCGGAGTCGAGCTGGCTGTCGGTGACCTCGGGCAGGAACTGACCGGGGTTGAACTCGAGCTGCTCGAGGAAGACACCCTCGGGCGTGATCTTGGCCTTGGCCTGGCGGTCGGCCGAGCAGGAGACGGCGATCGCGACGGGCAGCGACGCGCCGTGGCGCGGCAAGCGGACGACGCGGACGTCGTGGCAGAAGTACTTGCCACCGAACTGCGCGCCGATGCCGATCTTCTGGGTGAGCTCGAAGACCTTCTTCTCGAGTTCGAGATCGCGGAAGCCGCGGCCGGTGATGGCACCCTCGGTGGGCAGCTCGTCGAGGTAGTGCGCCGAGGCGTACTTGGCCGTCTTGAGCGCGAACTCGGCGGAGGTGCCGCCGACAACGATCGCGAGGTGGTAGGGCGGGCACGCCGCGGTGCCGAGCGACCGGATCTTGGCCTCGAGGAACTGCATCATCGAGTCCGGGTTCAGGATGGCCTTCGTCTCCTGGTACAGGTACGACTTGTTGGCCGATCCGCCGCCCTTGGCCATGAACAGGAACTTGTAGGCGTTCTCGTGGCCCTTCGCGGTGTCCGCGTACAGCTCGATCTGCGCCGGCAGGTTGTTGCCCGTGTTCTTCTCGTCCCACATCGTCAGCGGGGCGTTCTGCGAGTACCGCAGGTTCAACTTCGTGTACGCGTCGTACACACCGCGCGCGATGGACTCCTCGTCGTCACCCGGGGTGAGCACCTGCTGGCCGCGCTTGCCCATGACGATGGCGGTGCCGGTGTCCTGGCACATGGGCAGCACGCCGCCGGCGGCAATGTTTGCGTTCTTCAGGAGGTCGAGCGCAACGAACTTGTCGTTGTTCGACGCCTCGGGGTCCTCGAGGATGCTCGCCAGCTGCTTCAGGTGATCCGTGCGCAGGTAATGGGAGATGTCGTGCAGCGCGGTCTCGGTGAGCAGGCGCAGGGCCTCGGGTTCCACCTTCAGGAAGGTGCGGCCGTCGGGTCCTTCGACGGTGGACACCCCCTCGGTGGTCAGCAACCGATACTCGGTGGGGTCTTCCCCGATCGGCAGCAGGTCCTCGTAGAGGAAGTCGGCCATTGTTTCTCCTGGAAGAGGGCTGGTGATCGCCGTACACGTTAGCGGCGCCGGCGCAAGGCCTTGACAACGGGGCATGTGACGGACTCGACCTGCAAACTCGATGTGACCTGCGTCTCGCGACTTTCGGCGGTGTGTTTATGTCGCCGACGACCGGAAATCCCGGAAGGAAGTCGAGGCCGGAGTGTTCGCCGTCACGGCGGCCGGCAGGCCCCGATCCGTACACTTGACCGGATGTTCGAGAGTTTCCGGAGGGATCGCACGTGACCGTAGAAATCGAACGGTTGCCCTCGCCCGAGACCGGACGCCTGCCGTCGCTGGCCTGGCTTTCCCGTTTCCACGCCTGGATCGATCTCGCCGTCGTGATCGCGGTGCTCGTCACCACCAACCTGATCGCCCACTTCACCACGGCGTGGGCGTCGATCGCGACCGTGCCGATCGCAGCATGCGTGCTGGTCGCGATGATGCGTCGACGCGGCATGCGCTGGTCGGAACTCGGCCTCTCACCCCGGCACTGGAAGAAGGGGACGCTCTACTCGGTAGCAGCCGTGGCCCTCGTCCTGGCGGTGGTGGCGATCGGCATCGCCCTGCCGTTCACCAGGCAGTTCTTCCTCTCCGAGCGCTACGCCACGATCTCCGGTGCCCTCGTCGCCTCGATGATCATCATCCCGCTCCAGACCGTCATCCCCGAGGAACTCGCCTTCCGCGGGGTGCTCCACGGAACCCTCGAGCGAGTGTGGGGCGCACGCGGGGTCTTCGCCGCGGGATCCCTGCTGTTCGGGCTGTGGCACGTCGCCTCGTCGTTCGGTCTCACGGCGGGTAACGCCGGCCTCAGCGCCTTCCTCGGTGCCGGGCTGCTCGCGCAGATCGCCGGCATCGTCGGCGCGGTGATCGCGACCGCCGCCGCGGGCTTCGTCTTCACGTGGCTGCGTCGTCGCAGCGGCAGCATCCTCGCGCCCATCGCCCTGCACTGGTCGCTCAACGGCGCCGGTGCCCTCGCCGCCGCGCTCGTCTGGCACGCCACACTCAACTGATGGCGCTGGCGGTCTGTCTCCTGTTCGACACCGAGACCGACCGCGCGATCCGGCGCCTGTGGGGCCGGCTCGAGGAGAGCGGCATCCCGACCCTGCTCACCCACACGCACCGCAAGCACGTGCCGCACCTGTCGTACGCGGTACTGCGGACCTACGACCGGGCCGCCGTCGTCTCGGCCCTCGAGGGCGTGCCCGACGGGGGACCGGTCCCGGTCTACATCGACACGCTCGGACTGTTCCGGCGCGGCCGGGCGTCGCTCGTGCCCGCCCCCTCGTCCGAACTCGTGCAGCGACAGGACCGCGTCGTGCGGGTCGTGGAGACGACGGGAGCGGACCTGCACCGCTACTACGTCCCGGGACGCTGGACCCCGCACTGTTCGCTGAGTCCCCGAACCCGGCGTGAGGAACTCGATCGTCTGGGCGCGGTCGTCTACGACGTGCTGCCCATCGAAGCGACACTCGATCGCGCGGTGCTGATCGACACCGCCACCGGCGAGCACACGCCGCTACGGATGATCCCGTGAGGGAAACTCACTCCTCGGGGTTCTCCACCCACGGTCCGTACGGGGGTGGGCCCTCGCTCTGGATCTGCAGGCCGAAGTGCGGACAGTGCTTCCACACGTAGCCGTGCAGGACGTGTTCTTCCGACGTCGCGGTGTTCATCAGTACGAGGTCGCCGCTGGGGCGGTGTTCGAGGGCGAAGCCGGACTCCCGCTGATCGAGAACCCACCATTTCGCAGTGCTCATGTCGGTGTCCTCCGCATGATCCGCTCGGCAGACGCGCACCTCCCACGTTAGCGCGGAAACCGTTCGTGATCGGCCGATTCGGCGATCACGATCCGTTCAGGACCCGGGCCGTCGCCTCGTCGGCGGGATAGAACGCCTCGATCGCCAGTTCCGACACCGTCACGTCGAGCGGGGTCCCGAAGAGGGTGGTCGTGCTGAAGAACGACAACTCGCCGGCCTCGGTCCGCAACCGCATCGGCACGACCAGCGAATGCGGTTCGATCTCCTCCACCGGATCGTCGCAGGGATAACCGGCGAGTTCGTCGTACAGGCGCAGCAGGACAGGGTCGGCGGTCGCACCGATCTGGTGTTGCAGCCGGGCGAGCAGATGACCGCGCCACTGCCCGAGATCGACGATGCGCGGCGCCAGTCCCCGCGGGTGCAGAGTCAGTCGCAGCACGTTGATCGGCGGTTCCAGCAGTTCCGGAGCGCACCCCTCGACGAACACCCCGACGGCGTCGTTGGAATCGACCATCGTCCAGTGCCGGTCGACGACGAGTGCGGGAAAGGGGTGGTGCGACGACAGGATTCGCGTGATCGCGTCGGAGATCGCCGCCATCGGCATATCGCCGAGGTGATGCTCGGGGTAGACAGGCGCATGTCCCGCCGCGACCAGAATGGTGTTGCGTTCGCGCAGCGGGATGTCCAGCCGGTCGCTCAGCTTCAGCACGGTCGCGCGTGACGGGCGGGACCGGCCGGTCTCGACGAAGCTGAGATGCCGCGACGAGATGCCGGCGGTATGGGCCAGGGTGAGCTGGCTCAGGCCGCGGCGCTCGCGCCATGCCCGCAGCAGGGCGCCGGCGTGGGGAGTGTCGACCGTGGTCATGCACCCGACAGTAGAGCCGGCGGGGAACGGTCACCATTACTTCCGGGGTAATCGATTCCGTGCACGACGCGGCGCAGGGTGGTCCCCATGAACGCATACGCAGTGGCTCATCTCCGCAACGTCGACCTCAACGACGACATCGTCCGGTACATCGAGACCATCGACGACACCCTCGCCCCGTACGACGGACGCTTCCTCGTCCACGGCGTCGACCCCGAAGGGATGGAAGGACCCTTCGAGGGGAACCTCGTGATCATCGAATTCCCCGACGTCGACCGTGCCCGGTCCTGGTACGAATCCCCGGAGTACCAGGCGATCCTCCCGCTGCGCACCGAGAACTCCGAGGGATGGACGGTCGTCGTGCAGGGCACACCGCCCGGCTACCGCGCCACCCACTTCCTCGACAAGGTGTTCGGCGCTCAGCGGTAGTTCAGGACAGGATGCCGGCCGCCCGGGCCGATTCGGCGTAGGCCCGCGCCAGCGACTCCACCGTCTCGTGGGCGTTCAACCCGCTCGGATTGGGCACCACCCACAACGGGACGTCACCGATCGTGTCGTCCTGCCGCCCGGCCTTCGCCTTGCGCCGGCCGAAGGCCGCGCGGTAGGCGGTGATGCCCGCGACCGCCACGGCGCGAGGGCGGAACTCCGCCACCACGTGCGCCAGATGGCGTCCGCCCTCACGCAGTTCCTCGTCGGTGAGCTCGTCGGCGCGGGCCGTCGCACGCGGCGCCAGGTTCGTGATGCCGACACCCCGCTCGAGCAGGTGATCGCGGTCGGCGTCGCTCATACCGGACGACGCGTCGATCGGCCGGTCGACGATGCCGGCACGGAACAGGGCGGGGTAGAAGCGATTTCCGGGCCGCGCGAAGTGGGCTCCCGTCGCGGCGGTCCACAATCCCGGATTGATGCCGACGAACAACAGGCGGCAACCGGGCGCGACGAGATCGGGGATCACCGCATCGCGGAAGGACTCGAGTTCGGCTCGCGTGAAACCCATCCACCCAAACTAGCCGGAGCGACGCTCAGTCCGGCGGGAGCCAGGCTCCGTGCAAGCCGGCCGGGACACGGATCGGCAGACGGACCCGCGCGATCGGGCCCGATGCCGGGTCGGATGCGGGGAAGATCAGGAACCAGCTCGACATGTCCTCGCGGTCGGTGGCGATGGTGCCCCAGTGGTCCGCCGCGTCTCCCGGCATCAGGATCGGCTCGCCGGGAGCGAGACTGTCGTGCGTCCACACCGACTCCGTACCCGCCTGTACGTCGAACCAGCACAACGAATCGGCCGATCCAGGAGGTAGGTTCGAGGATCCGCTCTTGCCGATCGTCGCTACGACGCGGTGACCGAGGGTTGTGGACCGGTCGTCTATGCGCGGGAACTCCATGTCGCGCTCGCACAGGACGGTCCGCGTGATCCCGTTCCGTCCGATCACCGCACGGCTCAGGGTGGACCGGTTCGGTTCGCTCTGCCGAGTCAATCCGCCGGGATAACACCATTCGACGTAGTCGAGCGCGACGTCGCCGTCGGGCAGGTCGAAGGCGTTGGCGGTGTGCCACATCCAGAACGTGTCGGTCGAGAACCACCGCACCGCGCCGCTGTCGCGGGGGACGAGCGCGACACGCGTTCCGAGATCCGGCTTCCAGTCGAGCGGCGACCCGCCGGAGAAGATCTGCGAGAGATCGAACACGAGCGGGGCCAGGACCAGAACGACATAGGTCGGCGTCAGTGCCATGTCGTGGATCATCAACGGCCGGTCCATGCCGTCGATCGGGGTGGGCGCGCGCGTCACCGTCCCGTCCGGCGCGACCACCGACCAGGTCAGATACGGCGGGTCGAGCATGTAGCAGAAGGCGACCATCTCGCCGGTGTGCGGATCGATCTTCGGGTGCGCCGTCAGCCCGACCGGCAGGGTTCCGTCGAAGGTCTCGCGTCCGAGCGTCTCGAGGTCGGAACCCAAGGTGTACGGTGGCGCCGCTTCGGCCATCGCCATGAGCCGCCCGCCGTGCCGGACGATGTTGATGTCCGGCAGCTCGCGCATGGTGTTCGCCAGGTCGGGCCCGACCTCCTCCTCGGGAGGGAAGTACGGATCGGTGATGCCGGCCCACAGCGCGCGACCGGCCTTCTCCTCCGCGACGACCTGCGGGGTCCGCACGAACCTGTTCGTGTAGCGCGCGGTGCCCCCGGCGATCTGCACGCGGTGGACCATGCCGTCGCCGTCGATCGGGTAGACGTAGTGACCGATCGGGTCGAAGCGCGGATTGGGTCCGTTGCGGAGATAGCTTCCGTGCAGATCTGCGGGCAGTTCCCCGTGGACCTCCAGCTCGCGGACGTCCACTTCCTCGCGTTGAGGCGCGAACAGGCCACTGAGATGCGGATGGTGTGCCAGGTCGACAGGCGCCGGACGTTGCATGACGACTCGCTTCGGTGGAGGCGATTCTTCTGTGGGGCAATCGTAGGACCAGGAAGGGCGATCGGTTCGTGATTCGGCGCGCCCGATCCCACACCCACGGACGGGGACCGTGCATCGGATAGGGTTGTTGCCTACGTGCAGGACTGATAGTGCGGCCGCACGGCCGCGACGTTAGGGGAAGGTGTGCAGCGCCGGAACGCGATCGGAAACTCCGTCCGGAACACCGGAGGTGACGAGGCCACGTTGCCGCCGTACACGGATCTTCTCTGGCCGACCGTGCAGGCGGTGATCGAACTCGGCGGATCCGGTGTCATCGAGGAGATCGATTCCGCCGTGATCTCCCGGACGGGACTGTCCGAGGCCGCACAGGCGGTACTCCACGGTGACGGCCCCGGAACGGAGATCGAATACCGGCTGGCCTGGGCCCGGACTTACCTCAAGGGCATGGGTCTGCTGTCGAATACCCGCCGCGGTGTGTGGAGCGTGACCGACCGTGGCCGCGCCGTGCGCGAGTCGGAGATCAAGCCCATGCAGGTCGCGTACACGGCCGAGAAGCGTCGCAAGCGCATGGTGCGGAACGTCTCGCAGGGTGCCCAGGTCGTGCCGCTCGCAGCCGCCCCCGAGGATCCCGAACTGTGGCGCGAACCCGTCCTCGGTGCCGTCGCCGACCTGTCGGAGGACGGTTTCGAACGGCTCGCCACCGCGGTACTGCGCGCGGCCGGATTCACCACCCTGACGATTCCGGCCCCGGGCGGATCCCACGCTCCCGAGGGCACCGGTCACGTCGAGGGCGCCGGTGTCCTGCGCGTATCGCTGCTGAGCTTCTCGGTGTTCTTCCGTTTCCTGCGGGCACCGGAGAAGGCGGGTGCCGACGTGGTCCGCGAGTTCCGCGCCGCGATGGTCGGGCGGGGCGAGAAGGGTCTGCTCGTCGCCACCGGATCGTTCACCGAGGACGCGCGCGCCGAAGCCCACCGGCACGGCGCCCCGCCGATCGATCTCGTCGACGGCGACGGGTTGTGCGATCTGCTCAAGGAGCACGGTCTCGGTGTCCGTTCCACGGTGCGGACGGTCGAGGACGTCTCCCTGGTGCCGGCCTTCTTCGCCGAACTGTCCGGCCGCTGACCTCGTAGCGCCGTTGCGGATATCGCCTGCCGCGACCTGTCGAATTCTCGGTGTGGCCGGTGGGACGCCTGTGATTGTGATGCAATACGGCGGACGTACAGACGGCAATACGAAGGACAGGTTGCGATGAGCCTTTCGCGGCGGGACATGTTGCGGTACGCGACGCTCGGATCGGGCGTCGCGTTGATCTCTGCGCTCGGCGCACCGGGTCTGGCCCAGGGACGCCCGGTGCTCGGGACCATCATCGACTACTCGGCCGCCGTACCGTCGCCGTCGTCGATCCGCGCCGCCGGCCATATCGGCGCCATCCGGTACGTGTCCGATGCGCGACCCGATGCCGCCTGGATGCGCGCCAAGCCGCTCACCGGACGGGAAGCGGACGCGCTGCTCGACAGCGGACTCGAAGTGGTCTCGTGCTACCAGTACGGCAAGGCCGCGACCGCCGACTGGCTCGGTGGTTACGAGGCGGGGCTGAAGCACGCCCGGCGCGGCCTCGACCTCCACTACGCGGCCGGTGGCCCGGAGAACCGGCCGATCTACGCCTCGATCGACGACAACCCGACCTTCGAGCAGTTCACGCTCCAGGTCGTGCCGTACCTGCTGGGCTGGCAGGAAGTGGTCGGCGCTGGAAATCTCGGTGTGTATGCCAACTCGCCGACCATCGACTGGGCGTCGGCGATCTCCCTCGGGTCCTTCTACTGGCAGCACGACTGGGGCACGCCCAACGGGTACGTGCATCCGCGGGCGAACCTGCACCAGATCCCGGGCGAGGTCCGGATCGAGGGCATCGGCGTCGACATCAACCACGTCCTCACGCCCGACTACGGCCAGTGGTCGCTCGCCGGCAGCGCACCGAGTTCGGACCCGGGACTCCTGGGAAGTTAGCGCTCGGGTCGGGTCTCGTCGACGGGTCGCACGGAGCGGCCCGGCGGCGGGATGAGGACCGTGAAGACCAGTCCCACCACCGCCGCCCACATCGCCACCAGGAAGGTGGCGCGGAACCCTTCGAGTGCGGGGACCACGGAGTCGCCGATGCGCTGGGTCATCACTGCCAGCATCACGCCCACCACCGCTGCGGCACTCGTCGTGCCGATGGACCGCATCAGGGTGTTGAGGCTGTTGGCCGCGGCGGACTCGCGTAGCGGCACGGCACCCATGATGAGTGCGGGCATCGCGGCGTAGGCGAGGCCTATGCCGGCGCCGATGAGCATCGACGCGCCGACGATGTGCCAGACCTCCTGGTACAGCACGTACGCCATCAGGTATCCGAGGCCTACGAGCACCGTGCCGCAACCGAGGGTCACGCGCGCGCCGAACCGCGTCGTGATGCGCGCCGAGACGGGGGACAGCGCCATCATGACGAGCCCCGCGGGGGCGAGCGCGATACCGGCGGTGACCATCGTCTGCCCGAAGCCGTAGCCGGTCTCCGTCGGTGCCATCAGCAGCTGCGGGAACGCCAGGATGTTCGAGTACATCGAGAAGCCGATCGCGACCGACGCGAGATTCGTCATGAGGATCGGTCGGCGGGCCGACAATCGAAGGTCCACGAGAGGTCGCGGTACCCGCAGCTCGTACACGCCCCAACCGACGAACACCACGACTGCCCCGGCGAGCATCCCGAGCGTGGCCGGGGCGGTCCATCCCCAGTCGTTGCCCTTGGTGACGGGCAGGAGCAACAACACGAGGGCGACGGAGAGCAGCAGCGCCCCGGCGACGTCGAAGCGTCCCGGATTGCGGTGCGACGATTCGGGCACGACGAACAGGATCGCGGTGATACCGATGAGCCCGAGGACCAGCGACGCGACGAACAGCATGTGCCAGTCGGTCGCCTGGGCGACGAAGGCCGCGGCGGGAAGGCCGATCGCGCCGCCGACACCCATCGTGGCGCTGATGGTGGCCATGGCGCCCGGGAGTCGCCGGGAAGGCAGCTCGTCGCGCAGGATCGCGATACCGAGCGGGATCGCGCCCATCGCGGCGCCCTGGAGAGCCCGGCCGACCACGAGCGGGACGAGGGTCGTCGCGAGCGCGCAGACCGCCGAACCGAGCACCATGAGCGAGAGCGAGGTCAGCAGCATCCGGCGTTTGCCGAACATGTCGCCGAGGCGACCGCTGATGGGGGTGACCACCGCGCCGGCGAGCAGAGTCACCGTCACAGCCCAGGACGTGTTCTCGGGTGACGCGCCGACGAGCACCGGCAGCCGCGGGAGGATCGGGACGATGAGGGTCTGCATGAGCGCGACGCTGATCCCGACGGTCGCGAGGACCGGCACGATGCCGCGCGGGGCAGGAACCTCCCGGGTGGAGAGCGGTGTCTCAACGGCCATGCGGCTCCTCGGTCCGGGGCCGGGGTGACGCGGCCTACAACGACAATTTGTGCGCAATACGAACGACGCTGCCATCGTGTCTAACACGGCAGGGCCGTCGATCCCTAGTACCCTCCCGCCGTCCGGTCCTGCGTGGCCGTTCGACCGGCGTCCGGTGTCAGGACTGACAGTGCTTGTCGGGCTCGGATTCGTCGACGGTGATCGAGAGCGGCGGATGCTCGTCGGGCGCGGAATGATCGCCGCGCCACGCCAGCAGCGACCAGCGCGACAGGCCGGACAGTGCCGAGCCGAGACTCGCGAACGACAGTGAGGACAACGCCGAACCGAACGACCCGACGGAGCCGATGGACAGAACCGACCCGCAGCCACCGATCGACAGGATCGAGTACGAGGAACCGATCGACAGGATCGACCGCTCCGAGGCGATCGACAGGATCGAGCGGTGAGAGAGGAGTGAGCGGCGGGAATTCACGGACGCGGCGCCGGCCGGGTGCCGCAGACGACGCTGCTTCGACGGGATGCGCGACGCGGTGAAGGCCATGCTCCGGTCTATCACGCCCGGCGTCGACGGGGGAAGACACGAAGGCCGCCGGGAGTTTCTCCCGGCGGCCTTCGGTGAGTACGTGAATCAGGGAACGGCGACGAGACCCACGGTGGGCAGGAAGGTGCACGAACGCGGATCGGCGCCCTCGTCCTGCGTGGTGATTCCACCGGAGATCACGGCAAGGACCTGACCCGAACCGGTGTCGGCGATCGCGCTCAGCGTGGTCGGGCCGTCGGGGTTGATCTTCGCGTCGTTGGTGAGCGGTTGCGTGCCCGTGCGTCCGTTGGAGACGTTGACCCAGCTCAGGGTAAGCGGCTGTTGCTGTTCGCCGGCAGCGGGTGCGGTGCCCAGCGCGGTGAAGACGAAGCCGGTCTGGCCTGCGCCCGGTCCGGGAGGGGGAAGGTGCGACGGACCCGCGACCGCGAGGGCGGTGCCCACGGAGTCCTGGCTGTCGCCGATGCAGCCCTTGCCGATAGTCGGGTAGAGGAACTGCGAGATCACCACGGCGCCGGGCTCGGGGATCTCGGGTCCGCCGCCGCCGCTGCCATCGAGGAAGGTGATGACGCGCTGGAGCGTGCTCTTCACCGATTCGGGGAGCTCGGAGTTCGCGAGCAGTTCCTTGGCCTGCGCCAGCAGGTCGTTCTTGCCGTCGGCCGCGTCGGCGACATCGGCGGGGCCCGCGGCCGCACCGATGATCGCGGGCGCGAGGGAAGCCAGGGCCTCGGCCTCTTCGGGGTTCGCCCGGACCCCGGCGAGCAGGTCGGTCAACGACTCTACGGAAAGATCAGCGGGAATCTCGAACTGGGGCAGTTCGACGAGCCCTGCCAGGTCCGGCAGTACGGGTGGCGCCGGTTGCGCGACGGCCTGCGTAGGCACGGCCAATCCCGCGGTGGCGGCGAGTGCGCACAGCGTGAGCGCCCGTCGCATTCCTCGAGTACGAAGCACTGTTCCCCATCCTTGTCGTTGAAGCATCCGGTTGTTCGGGACGAACGACCGGATGCTGACGGCTCGAGGAGACACTCTATGGACCCCTCGCACACGGGACAAGCCTGCCGTTTCGGAACGGCGCGCCCATCGCTGGTTCGGGATTCTAACCACGGGGTGTTCCGTCCCTCGGATCCTGTCGAACATAACGCGTTCGACCTGAGAAGATTGTGACTGTAGATGAAATCGTTACGGGAGTGAACTCCGGTTCGTTTGCATGCCTATCGGAACGGTAATCTCCTTCGCCGGGTCCGGTTCACCGGACGGACGTTCGACGGGAGAGGCCGCACCGCAGTGCCACGAGGGTTTCCTTCGCACCGGATGTGGTGGTGCGCGGCGTTACTGGCGCTGTCCGTCGTCGTCCGGATCGCCTGGGGATTCATCACTCCCAACGGCATGAACCTCGTCGACCTGCACGTCTACGTCGACGGATCGGCCGCTCTGCTGCAGGGCGACCTCTACGGGTTCACCTATTCGGAGGACACCCCCGACTTCCCCCTGCCGTTCACCTATCCGCCCTTCGCCGCGCTCGTCTTCCTGCCCCTGCACCTGATCCCGTTCGGAATCCTGGGCGTGGCCTGGCAGCTGCTGACGGTCGCGGCGCTGTTCGCCGTCGTGTGGATCTCGCTCGAACTCGTCGTGGACGCGCGGGCACGGAGCCGGTCGTGGGTCGGTGTCGCGATGCTGTGGACGGCTGCGGGCATATGGACCGAGCCGGTACGCACGACCCTCGACTACGGCCAGATCAACGTCTTTCTCGTCCTCGGCGTGATGCTCGCGGCCCGCAGTTCCCGGTGGTGGCTGTCGGGTGGGCTCGTCGGCGTGCTCGCCGGGATCAAGCTCACGCCTGCCATCACCGGCCTGTACTTCCTCGCGCAGCGACGCTGGCGCGAGGCGGTGTTCTCCGCGGTCGTCTTCGTGGGGACCGTCCTGGTGAGCCTGCTCGTGCTCGGCTCCCAAGCCGCCACCTATTTCGGGTCCCTCTTCGGCGACGCGGATCGGATCGGGCCGGTCGTGTCGGTGTGGAACCAGTCGCTGCGCGGAGCGCTGGGTCGTCTCGCGGGTGAGGACGTCGGACTCGGGCCGGTGTGGCTGGTCGGCGTCGTGGTCTGCGCGGTCCTCGCGTTCGCGGCGTGGCGGTCGCTGGAACCGCTGCCCGACGGAACGCGCGACCGTCTCGGCACGCTGCTGATCGTGCAGTTGTTCGGTCTGCTCGTCTCGCCCATCTCGTGGGTCCACCACTGGGTGTGGGTGGTCCCTTTGCTGCTGTGGCTTCTCTACGGACCCTTGGCGCGGTCGCTCGGAGCCCGCATCGTCGCCGCGTGCTGGGCCGCGGTCACGCTGATCGGCGTTCCGTGGGTACTGAGTACGGCGCAGAACTCGATCTGGGATGTCGAACGTCCCGCTCCGCTCGCCTGGCTCGGCGCCGTCAACGTGGTCGGTGTCCTCGCCGTCTACGTCGTCGTGATCCTCGCAGCCCGGGGACGTGAGGGGCAGGACGAACGGGTGACTACAGACCCGAGCGCCGTGCCTCCTCGTCGATCCGACGCGCAAGAGCCGGATCCGACTCCGTGATGCCACCGGCGGAATGCGTGCTCAACGCGAAGGTCACCTTCCGCCACCTGATGTCGATGTCCGGATGGTGATTCGCCTCCTCGGCGACGACGGCCACCCGGTCGACGAGTGCGATCGCGTCGGGGAAGGTGGGCGCCTCGATGGTGCGGACCAGCGACTGTCCCGCGCGGTGCCAGTGCGGCAACTCGGCCAGCGCGGCGTCGATCTCTCCGTCCGTCAGCAGCTGGGACATGACTCATTCTGGGACGATGCACGTCATGTCTGCAAGCACATCGTCCGCGAGTACACCGGCGCCCGACGGGCACGTCGTGGCCGGCGCCGTCATCCGGGACGGACGCGTGCTGCTCGCCCAGCGCACGCGGCCCGTCGACCTCGCGGGCCTGTGGGAGTTGCCCGGAGGCAAGGCGGAACCGGGGGAGAGCGTGGAGGCGGCGCTCGTGCGGGAGCTGAGGGAAGAGCTCGGTGTCGAGGTGCGCGGTGCGGAGCGACTGGGGGTCGCGGTGCCGTTGGCCGGAGGTCGCGAGTTGTGTGCCTACAGGGTCGAACTCGTCTCGGGTGATCCCGAGCCGCTGGACCACGCGGCGTTGCGGTGGGTCGACGCGGACGAACTCGGGGAGGTCGATCTCGTCCCGGCCGATCGTGCGTGGATTCCCGATCTACGCGAACATCTGCGGCGCTGAGGTCATACGGCGCATGCCTGGTGGTCAGGCGGCGCGGGCCTTGTCGAGATACTTGCGCAGTTCCTTCTTGCTGAGCCCGTCGTTCTCGACCTTCTTCATGCGCATGACGACGACGGGGCATTTGAGGCACCGCGTCTTCTTGCGGCAGCACTTCTTCTTCGGCTTCAGGCCTGCGACCTTGCTCGCCTTCACCTTCCCCATACGTCCCGCCTGCCTTCCACGGTCCAGCGCGCGGCGAATCACCGGCGGGCGAAGGTTAGCATCCCCTTACTCACGGACCCAGGGGTGCATGTGGTGCCGGATTCGGCGGTTACGTCTCCTGGGGGAGTGTCGAGCGTCACCCCGATCGTCGCCGACCTGCGGGTATCTGATGAGGTAGAAGCGGCGACCGACGAACGGCCTGTAAAGTGTATTGACGGCCGCAGTGCCTGCACGCCGAGAATCGGACGGGGCAGGTAGCTCGCAATCTCGCGTCGCGGCCATCGAGACGAACGCCGTACGGGCGAGGTGCCGACCGGGTCCAGTGCCGTGTGGCCGGACTACAGCCAGGAGAGCTATCGCGTGAGCACCGCTGATTTTCGGAACGTCGCCATCGTGGCGCACGTCGACCATGGAAAGACCACTCTCGTCGACGCCATGTTGCGCCAGTCGGGCGCGTTCGCCGAACGTGCGGAACTCGTCGACCGGGTCATGGACTCGGGCGACCTCGAGCGCGAGAAGGGCATCACCATTCTCGCGAAGAACACCGCGGTGCACCGTCACCACCCGGACGGCACCGTCACTGTCATCAACGTCATCGACACCCCCGGCCACGCCGACTTCGGCGGTGAGGTCGAGCGCGGCCTGTCCATGGTCGACGGCGTCGTCCTGCTGGTCGACTCCTCCGAGGGCCCGCTGCCGCAGACCCGCTTCGTGCTCCGCAAGGCGCTCGCCGCGTCGCTGCCGGTGATCCTCGTGGTCAACAAGACCGACCGCCCGGACGCCCGCATCGCCGAGGTCGTCGAGGAGAGCCAGACCCTGCTGCTCGACCTCGCGTCCGACCTCGACGACGAGGCCGCCGAAGCCGCCGAGCTCGCCCTCGAGCTGCCCGTCCTCTACGCCTCCGGTCGTGAGGGCAAGGCCTCGAAGAAGCAGCCCGAGAACGGCCAGGTCCCCGACGCCGAGAACCTCGACGAGCTCTTCGAGGTCCTCATGGAGTGCATCCCCGCACCCAAGGGTGATCCGTCGGCGCTGCTGCAGGCCCACGTCACCAACCTCGACGCCTCCGAGTTCCTCGGTCGTCTCGCGCTGCTGCGCATCCACCAGGGTGAGCTGCGCAAGGGCCAGACCGTCGCGTGGATGCACGCCGACGGCGTCAAGAACGTCAAGATCACCGAGCTGCTCAAGACCGTCGGTGTCGAGCGGCAGCCGGGCGAGGTCGCGGTCGCCGGCGATATCGTCGCCGTGGCCGGCATCCCGGAGATCATGATCGGCGACACGCTCGCCGATCCGGAGAACCCGGTGGCGCTGCCGCGCATCACCGTCGACGAGCCGGCCATCTCGATGGTCATCGGCACCAACACCTCGCCGCTCGTCGGCCGGGTCAAGGGCCACAAGCTCACCGCTCGCATGGTGAAGACGCGGCTCGACTCCGAGCTCGTCGGCAACGTCTCGCTGCGCGTCCTCGACATCGGACGCCCCGACGCGTGGGAGGTGCAGGGCCGAGGCGAACTCGCCCTCGCCATTCTCGTCGAGCAGATGCGCCGTGAAGGCTTCGAGCTGACCGTCGGCAAGCCGCAGGTGGTCACCCGCACCATCGACGGCAAGCTCCACGAGCCCTACGAGGAGCTGACCATCGACAGCCCCGAGGAGCACCTCGGCGCCATCACCCAGCTGCTCGCGAACCGCAAGGGCAAGATGGTCCAGATGACCAACCAGGGCACCGGCTGGGTTCGTATGGAGTTCATCATCCCGTCGCGCGGTCTGATCGGTTTCCGTACCGACTTCCTCACGGAGACCCGCGGCACCGGCATTTCCAACGCCATCTTCCACGGTTACGCGCCGTGGGCCGGCGAGATCCGCGCCCGCCACACGGGTTCGCTCGTCTCCGACCGTGCAGGCTCGGTCACCCCGTTCGCGATGATCCAGCTCGCCGACCGCGGCACCTTCTTCGTCGAACCGGGCAGCGACACCTACGAGGGCCACGTCGTGGGCATCAACCCGCGCGCCGAGGACCTCGACATCAACGTCACCCGCGAGAAGAAGCTCACCAACATGCGCTCTTCGACCGCCGACGTGATGGAGACCCTCGCCAAGCCGATCGAGCTGACCCTCGAGGCAGCGCTCGAGTTCTGTGCTGCGGACGAGTGCGTCGAGGTCACGCCGGAGGACGTGCGCGTGCGCAAGCTGCACCTCTCGCAGACCGACCGTGCGCGTGCGCGGTCGCGGGAGAAGGCCCGTAACAAGTAGTCCAGGTGTGGGGTGGCCCCGGCGAGCGCATGCTGGCGGGGGCCACCCACGTACCACCTGCCTCACGGAAGGAGCCCGAGTGTCGCGTACGCGCGCTCGTCGCCGACTGATCGGGGCGACGGCCGGCCTGGCCGTGGCTGCGCTGGTCCTCACCGGTTGCACCGCCGACCCGCCGCCGCCCATCGAGCAGACGGAGCCGACCACGACCCCGGCTCCCGCTCCGAAGCGCAGCACGGTGGTGGTCGCGATCGACGAGGTCGGTTCGGGCTTCAACCCCCACCTGCTCGCAGACCAGTCGCCCGTCGCGAACGCCGTTGCCGAACTCGTGCTCCCGAGTGCCTTCCGGGCCGTGCCCGATCCGGAGAATCCCGCTGCAGCACTGTGGGTTCCGGACGACTCGCTGCTGCTGTCCGCGGAGGTCACCGACGAGGCGCCGTTCACCATCACCTACCGCCTGCGCGACGAGGCCCAGTGGTCGGACGGAGCGCCGATCGTTGCCGAGGACTTCCGGTATCTGTGGCGGCAGATGATCACCCAGCCCGGCGTCGTCGATCCTGCCGGCTACCGCCTCATCGACGACATCCGATCGTCGGGCGGAGGCAAGATTGTCACCGTCACCCTGCGCGAGCCGTATCCGGCCTGGCGCGAACTGTTCACGAATCTCTTGCCCGCCCACCTGGTCAAGGACACTCCGGGTGGCTTTTCCACCGGCCTGTCCGAGACGATTCCCGTGTCCGGCGCGCGATTCCACGTCGACAACGTCGATCGGGGGCGCGCCGAGGTGCTGCTCGAACGCAACGACCGGTTCTGGGGCACCCCGGCCGGACCCGACGAACTGATCATGCGCCGCGCCGGCACCGACGCCCAGGTGACCGAATCGGTGCGCAGCGACGACGCCCAAGTGGTCCAGAGCGCGGGCGGTGTCGCTCTCGAGGCGCAGCTCGCCGCCGTGCCGGGTGTGCGGACCGGCGTCCAGCTCCAGCCGCGCACCCTCGATCTGACCCTCAACACGCGCACCGCCGAACTCGCCGACCCGGTCGTCCGGCGAGGCATGCTCGACCTGCTCGACCCCGAGCTGCTCGGACTTGTCGCCACGGCCAACAGCACCGGGGTCGTGCGGGCGCGGGCCCAGGTGCTCGCGCCGTCCGATCCGGGATACACCGACACGATGCCGGCGCGTCTGTCCCGGGAGCAGGCCCTCGGACGTCTCGCCGAGGCCGGATATCTACCCGTCCCGCCTGCCGTGCCCCCGGTGCCGACGGACCCCGACGCACCCGGCCCCGAAGCGCCGGAGGCCGCTGCACCGGAGACGGGGGCATCCGAGACGGCGGCATCCGAGACGGCGGCGCCGACGAGCGCGACTCCCGGACCGAGAACCCCCGACGGGCCGGCCCTGCCCGAGGGCACCCTGGCCCGGGCCGGCGTGCCGTTGACGCTGGTCGTGGGCGTGCCGGAGGGCGACGAGACCGCCCGCGCCGTCGCACGCACCGCCGTCGACCTGTGGCGTGGCGCCGGGATCGACGCATCGGTCGACGAACTTCCCCCCGACGAGCTGTACGGCGAAGCCCTCGTCGAGGGCACCGTGCACGCGGTCGTCGGCTGGATGCGTGCCGGTGGAGACCC
This sequence comes from Rhodococcus sp. 852002-51564_SCH6189132-a, assembly GCF_001665495.1. Classification (NCBI taxonomy): domain Bacteria; kingdom Bacillati; phylum Actinomycetota; class Actinomycetes; order Mycobacteriales; family Nocardiaceae; genus Rhodococcus; species Rhodococcus sp. 852002-51564_SCH6189132-a. Next base: position 46,823 of record NZ_LZMJ01000074.1, on the reverse strand, counting down.
TGCCACCGCCGCGCTGTCCCGATTCGGATGCGTCCCGGTGGCCGCAGCACCCACCGTGGCGGGGGAGGACCTGCCGACCGTGCCCGAGTCCGACCTCCCGGCGCAGCCCGACGCCCCCGGGACGGCGGAGGCGGCACAGTCGTCGGACCCCGCGACCACCACGCTCGACGAGGACGACGTCGAGGAACGTGAGGATGCGCTCGCAGCGCAGCTCGAGGCTCCGAGCAACCTCTCGGGTGCGTGCGATCCCGGTCTCGAACCCGATCTGCTCGCTGCACTGAACGGCACCACCGACCCGGCGAAGGTCGTCGCCGACGCGCAGGCCAGGCTGTGGGATCTCGCGGTGAATCTGCCGATCCTGCAGGACCGGGCCGTTGTCGCCGCCGGTCCGGGCGTCGAGAACGTCTCGCTGACAGCCGCCGTCGCCACCGGTATTCTCGGCGACGCCCATCTGTGGGGAAGGACCACACCGTGACCGATGCTCCGGGAGCTCTCCCCGACGTTGCGGATCGACGACTTCTGCTCGTCCACGCCCATCCCGACGACGAAACCCTCACCACCGGCGGCACCATCGCTCGGTACGTCGCCGAGGGCGCCGAGGTCACCGTCGTGACCTGCACGCTCGGTGAGGAGGGCGAAGTGATCGGCGACGAGTGGGCCCAGCTCACCGCCGACCGCGCCGATCAGCTCGGCGGATACCGCATCCTCGAACTCACCCGGGCGCTCGACGCGCTCGGCGTCGAGCGACCGCGCTTTCTCGGCGGTGCCGGGCACTGGCGCGACTCCGGGATGGCGGGCACCCCGTCCGCCGACAATCCTCGCGCCTGGGTCAACGCCGACCGCGACGAGGCGATCGAGGCGCTCGTCGCCGTGATCCGCGAGACGCGTCCGCACGTGGTCGTCACCTACGACCCGTTCGGTGGCTACGGGCATCCCGACCACATCGCGGTGCACGAACGGGTGACCGCGGCCGTCGAAGCGGCCGGCACCGAGGACTATCCGTCCGCCGGGGCGGCGTGGACCCCCGCGAAGGTGTACTGGACCGTCGCCGAACGGTCCGCGCTCGAACGCGGCATCGCCGCCATGGGCACGCTGCCCGACGGCTGGCGCCGACCGGAGGCCGGCGAACTGCCGAGCGTGCCCGACGACGAGGTCACCACCGTCGTCGACGTCCGCTCGGTTCTCGACGCGAAGCGGACCGCGATGGCCGCGCACACGACCCAGGTGCTGGTCGCGGAGGACGGCGAGCAGTTCGTGCTCTCCAACCTCGTCGCCCAGCCCGTCTTCGACCAGGAGCACTTCGTGCTCGTGCGCGGGCAGCTCGGCCTGACCGACTCCACGGGACGAGAGGACGACCTCTTCTCCGGCATCGGCTAGTGTGACCCGAGTCATCAACGAGGCCGTGGGTGGTTCGCGTCACCCGGTCTCGCGTACCACGCAGGCACACCGTCAGGGGGTTGTCGATGTACAACTGGTCCGTCCAGAACCAGATCGTCGCGTTCGTGGAGTCGTTGAGGCCGTACGCCGACGAGATCCGGGCCGACTACTGGCACGCTCTGTACTCCTTCGCCGACCAGCAGAGCGCGCTGCTCACCATGCTCGGATACCCGCCGGTTCCCTGACGTCCCGTGCGTGGGTCGCGGATGGTTCCGCGGACCCCGGTTGCGCTCGGGCGCGTCCGGTAGCGCACCATCGAAGCATGACGGTCGATCCAGCAACCGCTGCACCCCTCGCGTCACCGGTGGACGTCCAACCCCGCCGGGGGCTCGTCGCGCTGCTCGTGCTCGACGGTGCGCTGTGCGCCCTGTTGTCGGTCTTCTATCTCGGCGTGTACATCGCCGGAGTGCCCTTCCCGATCACCATCCTGCTGGCCGGCCTCGTCAACCTGCTGCTGGTGATGGCCCTCCGCGCCGAGACCGGATCCCTGCGCAGCGCGACCCTGCCGCTGCTGGCCTGGGCCGTCGTCTTCCTCGTCTGCCTCGTGGGCGGTCCGGGCGGCGACCAGCTCGCGCTCGGCGACTGGCGGACCCTGCTGCTGCCCGTGGCCGCGCTCGCCCCCGCCGGCGGCTACCTGTTCTCGGCCCGCATCAGGGAGATCACCCAGGCAGTGGGAGGGACGCAGCCCGCGCCGCGTCCCTGAGCACCTCGGTCACCATCTCCTTCGTCAACCGGCCGGTGAAGGTGTTCTGCTGGCTGACGTGATAGCAACCGAACAGGTGCAACGGGTGCTCCCGCGCCTCGGTGGCAGCGAGCAGCACATGTGCGCCGTGCCCGAACTTGGGGCGGGGAACCGGAATCGTCCACCCCGCCGCCGACAGGACCGGCAGTAATGCCTGCCACCCGAACCCGCCGAGCACGACGACCGACCTCAGCGTGGGGGAGAGCAGGTCGAGTTCCTGTTCGAGCCAGTGCCGGCAGGTGTCGCGTTCGACGACGGTGGGGCGATTGGCCGGTGGCGCGCAGTGCACCGGCGACGTGATGCGCGTGCCGAACAGTTCGAGGCCGTCGCCGATGTGCGTCGCGGTCGGTTGCGACGCCAGTCCCGCGTCGTACAGGGCCGCGTACAGCACGTCGCCCGACCGGTCGCCCGTGAACATCCGTCCTGTGCGGTTCCCGCCGTGCGCGGCGGGCGCCAGCCCGACGATCAGCAGGGACGCATCGGCCGGGCCGAAGCCCGGGACGGGCCGGCCCCAGTACTCCTCGTCGCGGAAGGCCGCCCGTTTCTCCCGCGCGACCTGCTCACGCCATGCGACCAGCCGCGGACACGCGTGGCAGTCGACGAGCGCGTCGTCGAGCTCGGCCAGCGTCGCCGGGGGAGTGCCGTGCAGGGGGCCTTTGCCGGATGTCGGCTTCATCGGTCGATCCATGCTTCTCCCATACCCGGTGTGACCTCCTGGACAAGCGCCCACGCCTCGTCCACGGGGATGTCGATCACCTCGTAGCGTCCCGCACCCGCCGGCGTCGCCGCGACGACGGTCGCGAGACCGGCACGGCGCTGGAAGAAGGTCTGCCGCACCGTCCAGCCGATCACACCGTCCGCATCGAGACAGATGCGCTGCCGGTCGATCGAACCGCTGCGGGCGACGAGATGTCCGTCGACGACGGCGTGGCCGAGACCCCGGTAGCGGTCCTGCGCCAGCGCGCACGCCCCCGCGACCAGCACCACGACCACCGTGGCGATCACGGCGAACGGCACGTGCCGGTCGGTGACGGTCAGGGCGACGAGCCCGGCGGCGACCACGACGGCCACCGGCCACAGCGTCCGCGTGTAGCGGCGACGACGGGCACGGGGACCGTGACTGCGCAGCGGAACGTCGAGCGGCAGCCCCCCGGTGAGCACCTCGGCCGCGACCCGCCGGACCTCCCCGTCGGGCGCCGACGGCAGGACCAGTGACGAACCGCCCTGTTGCGCGGTTCTGCCCGTCATGACGGCGTCGAGCCGTGCGGCGCCGACGAGCCGCAGCGCCAGCGGTTCGTGCAGCGCGATCCCGCGCAGCCGCGCCCGGTCGAGGGTGGTGTGACGGGTCGTGAGCAGGCCGTGCGCGATGCGCAGGACCCGTTGGTCGTCGGTCACCCGCAGATCGCCGTAGAGCAGCAGGTACCGCACGCACGCGGCCGGGCTGGCGACGAGCACGACGACCAGCACGAGGATCACGAGCGCGACCACCAGGCCGAGGTCTTCCGCGGTCTCCACCGCGCGGCGGACGACCTGCGATTCGGCGATCGACCGGCCGAGCCCGAACTGGAAGGCGGCACCGGCGACGGCCGCGACGGCGAGCAGTCCCGTCGTGGAGAACGGCGCGTAGCGCACCCAGGCCGGGTCGAATCGCGCCAGCTGACGCTCGGTGACGGCAGCGGTCGAGGTCGTCTCGACCGGCACGTCGTCCTGCTGCCCACCCCTCAGGAGAACGGCACGGAGCTCGGGGACTGCTGCGATCGGAAGGCCGTTGAGTTCGAACCGGTTGCGATCGGCGCCCCCGCTCTGACCCGTGCCGATCTTCACGACCGCGAGGCCCAGCACGCGATGCAGGAGGCGTTGCTCGACGTCCACCGACCGGATGCGGCTGCGGGGGATCGACAACTCGCGTCGTTGCAGCAGGCCGCGGCGGAGTTCGACGTGCTCTGGTCCTACGCGGTAGGTGGTGGTGAACCAGCGCAGCAGACCGACCAGCACGAGCACGCCCGTCGCCGCGAGGCCCCACACGGGATTGCCGCTGGTGGACCCGATGACGAACGAGCCTGCGAGGACGGGCAGCAGGCGCAGGATCTCCTCGATCGGGTGGATCAGCAGCATCCGGCGATCGAGACGCGACCACGGCACCTCCTCGTCCGTCCCGGCCACGAGGGCGTCGTTCATGTCGCGTCCGTCTCCGAGCTCGCCGCGAGTGCGGTCAGGCGAGCGACGGTCTCGTCGGCGACCCGGCTGTCGAGCCCGACGATCTCCACCGCACCCGCTGCCGAGGCGGTGGTGACGGTGACGGTGGTCAGGCCGAGCCACCGGTCGAGCGGTCCACGCTCGGTGTCGACGGTCTGGATCCGGGAGATCGGTGCGATGCGGTGCTCCTGCGTCCACCAACCCGAACGCGTGTAGACCGCGGTCTCGTCCATCTCCCAGCGATGGACGCGGTATCGCCAGACCGGCACCACCGCGACGTGCAGTCCACCGAGGACGACGGTCGCGGCCGCGGCGGCGACGTGCCACCCGGCGCCTACCGGCGTGACGAGCACCCACACGACCTGCGCGACGACCAGTGGCAACCACATCAGCGCTGCACTCACGGCCCACAGCACACGCGCCTTCGGGCTCGGCCGCCACGACGGTTCCCTCATCACCACGCTCGTCGCTGCCGTGTTGTCGGCCGACCCCGCCGGCGAACTCTCGTCGTCCTCCACCCGCACCTCCTGCTCCATCGGGCCCCGTGTCCGGTTCCACGCTAGGCTGGGATCCGTAGAACCCGGCCGGACTCGCCCGATCCGATCTCACGATCGGGCCCTATCAGGAGGAGATCGCAATGACGGAGTCGAATGCGCTCGGCATCGAGATCCAGTCCGACAACGATTCCGAGGCCGACCGGCTCGAGCAGGCCATTCCCGTCTACGACGATCCTGCCGACGACCTGCCTTCGGACGTGCCCCTCGAAGCCGACCCGGCAGACACCTACGAGCAGTCCCGCGAAGTCCCGGCGGACGACGACTACCCGCGCGGATAGACCCCGAAGTGGCATGGGGGTGCTCGTAGGCGCATGATCGGGCCCATGACCGATTCCGCAGACGACACCCCGCAGTCCGCGATGCTCCCGACCCCCACCGTGCGTCCCGGCGTTGCGCACCGATCCACGGCGACTCCCTCGGGAATGCGTCGAGCGTTGCGCCGGGCTCGCGACGGGGTCGCACTGAACGTCGACGAAGCGGCGGTCCTGCTGCAGGCCCGGGGTGCCGATCTCGAGGATCTCTGTGCGTCGGCGGCGCGGGTGCGCGATGCCGGCCTTCTCGCGGAGTGTCGACCCGGCACGGTCACCTATTCGCGCAAGGTCTTCGTCCCCATCACCCGGCTGTGCCGGGACCGATGCCACTACTGCACCTTCGTCACCGTCCCCGGCAAGCTCCGCGCCGAGGGTCACGGCATGTATCTCGAACCCGACGAGATCCTCGAGATCGCTCGTCAGGGAGCCGAACTGGGTTGCAAGGAAGCCTTGTTCACACTCGGCGACCGGCCCGAGGACCGGTGGCCCGAAGCGAAGCAGTGGCTCGACGAGCGCGGCTACGATTCCACCCTCGACTACGTGCGAGCGATGGCGATCCGCGTCCTCGAGGAGACCGGTCTGCTGCCGCACCTCAATCCCGGGGTGATGAGCTGGGCCGAGATCTCGCGGCTGAAGCCGGTCGCCCCGTCGATGGGCATGATGCTCGAGACCACCTCCGAACGGTTGTTCACCGAGAAGGGGCAGTGCCACTACGGCAGCCCCGACAAGGATCCGGCGGTGCGGCTGCGGGTGCTCACCGATGCGGGCCGACTCGCGGTGCCGTTCACCACCGGCATCCTCGTCGGCATCGGTGAGGACTTCACCGAGCGTGCCGAATCGATCCACGCGATCCGTAAGTCGCACAAGGCATTCGGTCATATCCAGGAAGTAATCGTCCAGAACTTCCGCGCCAAGGACGACACCGCGATGCGCGAGCACGACGACGCCGATCTCGACGAGTTCCTCGCCGCGATCGCCGTCGCGCGGCTCGTCCTCGGGCCGGGAATGCGCATCCAGGCCCCGCCGAATCTCGTCTCGCTCGACGAGTGCCGCGCGCTGCTCGGGGCGGGTGTCGACGACTGGGGTGGTGTCTCGCCGTTGACGCCCGATCACGTCAACCCCGAACGGCCCTGGCCGAATCTCGACACCCTGGCGCGCCTGAGCTCCGAGGCCGGCTTCGAGCTCACCGAGCGGATCGCCGCGCAGCCGAAGTACGTGCTCGCCGGGCAGCCGTGGATCGATCCGCGCATCACCGCGCACGTGCACGCCCTCGCCGATCCGGCCACGGGCCTCGCGCGCGAGGTGATCCCGTCCGGACTGCCCTGGCAGGAACCCGACATCGACTGGGAGTCGTCGGGTCGCGTCGATCTGAACTCCGAGATCGATGTGACCGGACGCAACACCGAGCACCGGTCCGATCTCGGGAGCGCTTTCGGCGACTGGGAGACCGTCCGCGAACAGGTGCTCCAGCTGGGCGCCTCAGCACCGGTGCGGCTCGACAGCGACGTGCTCTCGGCGCTGCGCTCCGCCGAACGGGATCCGGGCGGTTGCACCGAAGCGGAGTACATCGCCCTCGCCAACGCCGACGGCGCCGGTCTCGAAGCACTCGTGGCGCTCGCCGACCAGCTGCGCCGCGACACCGTCGGCGACGACGTCACCTATGTCGTCAACCGGAACATCAACTTCACCAACATCTGCTACACCGGCTGCCGGTTCTGCGCCTTCGCGCAGCGCAAGGGCGACGCCGACGCGTTCACCCTCTCGGCGAGCGAGGTCGCCGACCGGGCGTGGGAGGCGCACGTCGCCGGCGCCACCGAGGTGTGCATGCAGGGCGGTATCGATCCGGAACTGCCGGTGACCGGCTACGCCGATCTCGTCCGCGCCGTCAAGGCGCGGGTGCCGTCGATGCACGTCCACGCGTTCTCGCCGATGGAGATCGTCAACGGTGTCGCGCGCAGCGGCACGTCGATCCGGGACTGGCTCACCGAACTGCGTGAGGCCGGGCTCGACACCATCCCGGGCACCGCCGCGGAGATCCTCGACGACGAGGTGCGGTGGGTGCTCACGAAGGGCAAGCTCCCGACCGCCGAGTGGATCGAGGTGGTGACCACCGCGCACGAGGTGGGCCTGCGATCGAGCTCGACGATGATGTACGGGCACGTCGACCAGCCGCACCACTGGGTCGGCCACCTCGAGGTGATCCGCGGGATCCAGGACCGCACGGGCGGATTCACCGAGTTCGTGCTGTTGCCATTCGTGCACCAGTCGTCGCCGCTGTATCTGGCCGGCGCGTCGCGTCCCGGCCCGACCATGCGCGACAACCGTGCCGCGCACGCCCTCGCCCGGGTCATGCTGCACCGCCGGATCGACAACATCCAGACCAGCTGGGTCAAGCTGGGTGTCGCCGGGACGCAGGCCATGCTCGAGGGCGGGGCGAACGATCTCGGCGGCACGCTCATGGAGGAGACGATCTCGCGCATGGCGGGCTCGCAGCACGGTTCGGAGAAGACCGTCGCCGAACTGGTCGCGATCGCCGAGGGCATCGGGCGGCCGGCGCGCCAACGGACCACCGCGTACACGCCGATCGAGCTCCCGGTCACCGCGGGCTGACCCGCCTCGACGGTCTGCACTCTGAAGTAGGGGACCCTTACTCCGGTGTGTGGCACGGGCACGGGGGATACTGGAGGACCGTGGGCGCCGAGGGTGCCCGCTCGGGCGAGACCGCGCAGGTCGGCGGGCTTACAGAGAGGCAGGGAGAACAGCAGTGACGTACACGATTGCGGAACCGTGCGTGGACGTGTTGGACAAGGCATGCATCGAGGAGTGCCCCGTCGACTGCATCTACGAGGGCGGTCGCATGCTGTACATCCACCCCGACGAGTGCGTCGACTGCGGTGCGTGCGAGCCCGTGTGCCCCGTCGAAGCGATCTTCTACGAGGACGACGTCCCGGACGAGTGGTCCGAGTACGTCAAGGCCAACGTCGACTTCTTCAACGATCTCGGCTCGCCCGGTGGCGCCGCGAAGCTCGGCAAGGTCGACTACGACCCGCCGTTCGTCAAGAATCTCCCTCCCATGGGCGAAGAGTGACGAACGGACCGGTGGAACTTTCGTGAGCACGCGTGTCCGCCGTTCGGTGGCGAAGAGCCTGCCGGACTTCCCCTGGGATTCCCTGACCGACGCGAAGGCGAAGGCAGCGGCGCATCCCGACGGCATCGTCAACCTGTCGGTGGGCACACCGGTCGACCCGGTCGCCCCCGTGATCCGGGAGGCGCTCGTCTCCGTCGCGGAGGAGCCGGGCTACCCGACCACGCACGGCACCGCCGAACTGCGGCGGGCGGCCGTGGGTGCGCTCGAACGTCGCTACGGCATCACCGGTCTCGACGACTCGGCGATCCTGCCGGCGATCGGCACCAAGGAGATGATCGCCTGGCTGCCGTCGCTGCTCGGCCTCGGTGCCGACGATCTCGTCGTGATCCCCGAACTGGCGTACCCGACCTACGAGGTGGGCGGGCTGCTCGCCGGTGCCCGCATCATCCGCGCCGACGGGCTGACCCGCCTCGGCCCCGAGGTCGCGTCGCTGGTCTTCGTGAACTCGCCGTCGAACCCCACCGGCAAGGTGCTCGGACCCGACCACCTGCGCAAGGTCGTCGACTGGGCGCGCAGCCGCAACGCGATCGTCGTCTCCGACGAGTGTTATCTCGGGCTCACCTGGGAGTGTGAGGCCCTGTCGATCCTGCACCCGAACGTGTGCGGGGGCGACCACACCAACCTCCTCGCGGTGCACTCGCTGTCGAAGACCTCCAATCTCGCGAGCTACCGGGCCGGTTTCGTCACCGGCGACGCCGACCTCGTCGCCGACCTGCTCGAGGTCCGTAAGCACTCCGGCATGATGCTGCCGCTGCCGATCCAGGCCGCGATGACCGCGGCACTGAACGACGACGAACACGAGAACGCGCAGCGCGAGAAGTACCGCAAGCGTCGCGAGGTGCTCCTCGAGGCCGTGCGCGGCGCCGGCTTCACCGTCGACCATTCGGAGGCGGGCCTGTACCTGTGGGCGACGCGCGGTGAGGGATGCCGCGCGACGGTCGACTGGTTCGCCGACCGCGGCATCCTCGTCGCACCCGGCGAGTTCTACGGTCCCGGAGGCGTCCTGCACGTCCGGATCGCGCTCACCGCGACCGACGACGCCATCGACGCCGCCGCTGCCCGACTGCGCCGATAGAGCGCGCCGACGCACCGCTCAGCGAGCAGCTCGCCGGTAGATTGGCCCCGTGAGTTCGTCCGGTGAGGATCCGCTGCTGTGGGTGCTCTACGTCGCCGTGGTGGCCATCGCTGCGGTGAGCGCGTCACGCTCCCATGCGGGAAGTTCCGCGCACGCGACGACGCGATCGTTCTGGTGGCCTCCGCCGGTCGCGGCGACGATCCTGTGGTCGGTGGTCGCGGTGGCCTCGCTCGCGCCACTGGTCTTCCCGGGACTGCTCGACGCCTTCCGGCGGCAGCCGGTCCGCACCCGGGACTCGGGGGAGTGGTGGCGCGTCCTCACCGCAGGTCTGATCGAGGACGGCGGCGTGCTCCTCACCGTCGTGAACCTGCTGTTGCTCGCGGTGGTCGCCATCGCGATCGTGCGGGTGTGGGGGTGGTACCGCGCACTCGGGTTGTTCCTGGTCGGCCAGGTGCTGTGGGGGTTGTTCACCACCTTCGTCTTCCCGTCCGACGGCGCGGGAACAACCGGCGCGACGCTCGCGGCGGCCGCGACTCTCGCGGGACTGTGGCCGGTCGTCGGAGCGACACGCTCGCTGCTCGTCGCCTCCGCGGCGACCTTCCTTCTCGGTGTGGTCCTCGTGATCGCGGGCGATGCGCACGGCGTGGCCGTCCTCATCGGAATGCTGCTGGGCGCGGTCCTGGCCACCGTGCTTCCCCCGGCACATCTGGCGCGGACATCGATGTCCGCGGCGCGCGGCGACATCCACACCTGACCGCCACACCCGACCGCCCCCGCGAGGCTGCGGCATCGATATGGAATCGTGGCTGTCGTGTCTGCACTGCTTCGTTCGCTGAATCCGCTGGCCGTCGCGCGCGGCGACGATCTCCCGGACGTCGTCCGTATCGACGGCCACACCTTCTCCCGCAGCGATCTGCTCGGCGCGGCCACCGCCGTCGCGGCGCGGGTGGCGCGCGCCGATCGGGTGGCCGTGCTCGCGACTCCGAGCGCGACCACCGTCGTCGCCGTGACCGGTGCCCTGCTCGCCGGGACGACCGTGGTGCCGGTGCCACCGGACTCGGGGCCCGCCGAACTCGCCCACATCCTGACGGACTCGGACGCGCAGGCCTGGCTCGGTCCGGCGCCGGAGGTGCAGCATCCCGACGTTCCGCAGTTGCCGAGCCTGCCGGTCCGCCTGCACGCTCGCGACTGGCACCACCTGCCCGAGCCGAACCCGGCGCGAATCGCGTTCGTGCTCTACACCTCCGGGACCACCGGCGCTCCGAAGGGTGTGCTGCTGAGCCGCCGGGCGATCGCCGCGGGCATCGACGCGCTCGCCGAGGCGTGGGCCTGGACCGAGCGCGACACGCTCGTCCACGGGCTGCCGCTGTTCCACGTGCACGGACTCGTGCTCGGTGTGGTCGGAGCCCTGCGGGTGGGCAGCCGGCTGATCCACACCGGGAAGCCCACTCCGCAGGCCTACGCCGAAGCGCAGGGATCCCTCTACTTCGGGGTGCCGACGGTGTGGACACGCGTCGTCGAGGACGAGGACTCCGCCCGCGCGCTCAGCGGCGCGCGACTGCTCGTCTCCGGCAGCGCGCCGCTGCCGGTGCCGGTCTTCGAACGACTGCGTGAGCTCACGGGACTGGTTCCGATCGAGCGCTACGGCATGAGCGAGACGATGCTGACGCTCAGCACGCGCGTCGACGGCGAGCGCCGTCCCGGCTGGGTCGGCACGCCGGTGGCCCGGGTCGAGACGCGCCTGCGCGACGAGCAGGGCCGCGACGTGCCCCACGACGGGGAGAGCATCGGCGTCTTGCAGGTGCGTGGACCGATGCTCTTCGACGGCTACCTGAACAGGCCGGAGGCCACCGCGGCCGCGTGGACCGAGGACGGATGGTTCGTCACCTGCGATGTGGCGGCCGTCGACGAGGGCGGATTCCACCGCATCGTGGGTCGCGAGTCGACCGATCTGATCAAGAGCGGTGGGTTCCGGGTGGGTGCGGGGGAGATCGAGACCGTTCTGCTCGGTCATCCCGCGGTGCGGGAGGTGGCCGTGGTGGGCCTGCCCGACGACGACCTCGGTCAGCGGATCGTCGCGTTCGTGGTGCCCGCCGCCGACGGCCCCCAAGTCGACGGGTCGGAACTGATCGACCTTGTCGCACAACAGCTTTCCGTGCACAAGCGGCCCCGGGAGGTGCGTGTGGTGGGTGACCTTCCACGCAATGCGATGGGCAAGGTGCAGAAGAAGAAACTGGGCTGACAGGGTCGGTGGGGGGCGCCCGCGGGCAGGTTCCTGTCACCGGAACTTCGTGGAAAATCGGTCACAGGGGTTGCATGTGTCACACTGCGAGGCGGATTCTCTACTGCACCGTATGTAGATCTACTCACTTCGATGGGGGTTCGAGGGATGTCTGTAACGGATCAGGTCCGGGTGACCGGGCACGATCGTCGGGGGGACGGTGACAACGCTCCGCTCTTCCTGGTGGACGGGAAGCCCGCGTCCGTTCCGCTGCGCGATCTGCCTGCCGTGGCTCGCAAACTCGTGGCGCACTTCGCCGACAACGTGGCGCCGTGTTCGCTGCGACCGGGCGAATCGCTGCGCGGTGACGTCACCGAGGTCACCGTGCGCTGCCTGCGCATCGCGATCCATCTCCTCGACTCCGGAGAACTACCCTCCGACGCGGAACTCGCCGACCTGCGCAGCAGCGCAGCCCAGTGGGCCCGCGCCGGCTTCCGGCTCGAATACATGCTCCGGATCTATCACGAAGGCATCCGTCTCGGGTGGGAGCTGGTCACCGATCGGGCCCGGGAGGGCGATGTCTCCTCCGTCGCCGACGCGTCCCGCCTGTGGATGGCGCTGCTCGAGAAGGTCACCGTCGCCGCGACCACCGGTTTCGTCGCCGAACTCGACGCCATCCGCCGTGAACGCGACGTCGCCGCGCAGGAACTGGTCGCCGCGCTGCTGAGCGGGCAGGACGCCGCGGCCGTGGCGCAACGCTCCGGGCTGGTGCTCGCCGACACCTACACCGTGCTCGCGGTCTCGCTCACCCGACATCCCGACGAACGCAATCCGCACGTGCGGCCGGAGGTCGTCGCGCGGCGCACCCTGCGCCGGGTCGAGACCGAACTCGAGGCGATCTGCGAGGGCCGCCACCTCGCGATGCTCGGCCCCGAGGGCGGCACCGTCCTGCTCCCCGAATCGCCCTCGACCGAGGCGATCGAGGAATTCCGGCAGCGCATCGAGACCGTCGCGGGCGTGTCCGTCACGATCGCTCTCGTCCACGCCCCCGTCCGGGAGGTGCCCACCGCGGCGAAGCAGGCCCACGAACTGCTCGATCTGGTGCGACGGCTCGGCCGTGCGGTCGGGGCCTACGGTATGCAGGATCTGGCCCTCGAATACCAGCTCACGCGGCCCGGACCGGCGCGCCGTCACCTCGCACGCGTCCTCGACCCGCTCGACGAATCACCCGAACTCGTCGAGACGCTGGAAACGCACATCGCCCACGACCTGAGCCGCCAGCTCACGGCCAAGACCCTGCACGTCCACGCGAACACTGTCGACTACCGCCTCAAGCGGGTCGCGCAACTCACCGGATTCGATCCCACCCGGCCCTCCGGACTGCGCCAGCTGCAGGCGGCGCTGATCGCTCGACGACTCGAACTGGAGAGCTCCGAACAGGGCTGATATCGCGTCGGATTCGGCTTCCCGAGGCGTGCCGGTCTATATCATCGGTCTCGGGCGACCGAGGGTCGTCACCCGGAGTGAGCACGAGGGGGCCGACGCATGGCGGGGGAGTCCGGACCGTCCGAGTCGGATCCGCCGAGCCGTCGTGGCGGCGTGAGTGGGGATGCACGGCCGGGCGGGGGTCGGGCGCGCTGGTTCGTCGTCGCCGTGATCCTCGTCCTCGCGGCCGGATCCGTCGCCTTCCTGTTCGTGGAGCGGCGGAGTGGGTGCGACGACTCCGAGCGCTACACCGTGGCGGTCACCGCCGACCTCGCACCGGTGATCGAGGGGACCTCGGTATCCGGATGTACGGAGTTCGAGGTCGTCGAACAGGAACCGGGGGAGGTGTCGGCGCGACTGGCGACCGACGACGTTCCCGACCTGTGGCTCCCGGCGGGCGGTTGGTGGGCGTCGTGGGCGGGTGAGACCGCCACGGGCCCGGTGCGCACGGTGTCGACACCGCTGGCCACCACGCCGCTCGTGATCGCGGGTGCGCCGGGCACCGTCGAACCGGCGGCCGACTGGCAGGAGGCCCTGTCCGATCCCGGTCTCGTCTTCGGCAATCCATTGCGCTCCGGTCCCGCGGCAGGTGCCATCCGCGCCGTGCTGGCCGAGGCCGCCGACGATCCCGTCGCGATGGGCACGGTCCGTCCCGTCATGGCGCCGCTCGCCGAGCGGGAGGGGGTTCGTGACGAGGAGGTACCTACCGGATCGACCTTGCTCGAGGAGACCGTCGCCGATGGTGGGACGGTGGTGAGCACCGAACAGCAGGTCGAGACCTATCGCAGCGTCCACAAGCGCGAACTGGGCATCGAGGTACCCGCCACCGGGACGCTGCTCGTGGACTATCCGGTGGTCGTGACGGCGCGCGGAGAACGGCACGACGCCGTGGCGGCGGCCGCCACGGCGCTGACCGACGCGCTGCACACGTCCGAAGGACTCGACAGGCTGACCCGTCACGGCTTCCGGGACGGAGGCGGACGACCCCTGCCCGACGGCCGCGGTGCGGGAGCGGTGCCGGTGCTCGAACTCGACGACGAGACCGTCGCCGAGGAGGCGATGAACGTGTGGGCGTTGCAGGCGCTTCCCGTGCGCACCGTGTTCGCGGTGGACGTCTCCGCGTCGATGAACCGTAATCTCGGCGACGAGAGTCGGATCGAACTGGTCCGGCGCGCCGCGACCGCCGCCAACGAGGTCCTGCCCGGGAACGTCTCAGCGGGCCTGTGGTTCTTCGGTGGGGGAGTGAGCGACTACGCCACATTGCCGAACGACCGCGCCGAGGCAACGGGGGACTACATCGTGGCGGCACCGATCCGGCGCTTCGATGCGGTGGTGGACGACGGTACCCAACGCGACCTGCTCACCTCGCTCGTCGCGCAGATGACCGGTACGGCCGACGAGACCACCGCGCTCTACGACACGATCCTCGCGGCCTTCCGGTACGTGCAGGACAGCTACGATCCGCGCGCGGCCAACAGTGTCGTCGTGGCGACCGACGGCGCCGACAACGGTTCCGCGATGTCGAAGGACGAACTGCTCGCGGTCCTCTCGAACGAGAACGATCCGTCCAGGCCGGTACGGATCGTGACGATCGGACTCGGTGAGGACGTGGACACCGCAACCCTCGAGCAGATCGCCGCGGCGACCGGAGGGGTGAGCTACCGGACGAGCGATCCGCTCGACATCACCGAGCTCGTGCTCACTGCGCTGGCCGATCGGACGGGTGGCTGACCGTCTTGTCGTCGTGGGTGCGGTGCCAGAGCAAGCCGAGCGCCGTGATGATCAGGAACAGCACGAAGGTCGACGCGAGCTGGACCCGGGCCGCGCTGTCGGACAGCATCAGCACGATGAAGCCGATGAGCATCGCGAGCGTGAACCAGCTGAGATAGGGGAACAGCCACATGCGCAGGCGGATGGTGCCTTCGCGCTCGAACTTGCGGCGCAGCCGCAGATGCGAGACGACGATGAACAACCAGATCGCGATGAGCGCCGATCCGACCGCGTTGAGCAGGATCCCGAGGATGGTGTCGGGCAGCAGCCAGTTGAGCCACACGCTGACGAAGCCGAAGAACACCGAGACGAGCACCGCGTTGCGGGGCACTCCGTGGTGGGTGAGCTTACTGAGCCAGGCCGGTCCGTCGCCGCCGCGTGCCAGCGAGTAGGCCATGCGGGAGGTGCCGTAGACGTTGGCGTTGAACGCCGACAGCAGCGCGATCACCACGACGAGTTCCATGAAGCCGGACACGTAGGGGATGCCGGCGATGTCGAGCACCGAGACGAACGGGGAGGTCTCACCGCTCGCCGCGGTCCACGGCAGCACGAGCACCATGATCGAGATCGACCCGAGGTAGAAGACCGAGATCCGCCAGACGACACTGCGCACGGCCGTCGCGATGGACCGTTCCGGATCCTTCGATTCGGCCGCGGCGATCGTGACGATCTCGATGCCGCCGAACGCGAAGGCCACCGCGAGCAGACCGGCCGCAACACCGGCGATCCCGTTGGGCGCGAAACCGTCGCCGTCGCCGAGCAGGTGCGTGGTGCCGACGGGTTCGGTGCCCGGAAGCAGACCGAACACGAGCAGGATGCCGATCACCAGGAACCCGAGGATGACCGCGACCTTCAGTGCCGCGAACCAGAACTCGAACTCACCGAAGTTGGCGACCCTCGCCAGATTGACCACCGCGAAGAAGGTGACGAACACCAGCGCGACCACCCATTGGGGTACGCCCGGCAGCCACGACTGCACGATCGCGGAGGCACCGGTGATCTCGACACCGAGCACCATGATCAGCATGAACCAGTACAGCCACCCCATGCTGAATCCGGCCCAGCGGCCGATTCCGATGCGCGCGTAGTGCGAGAACGAACCGCTCACCGGCAGCGCGGCACCCATCTCGCCGAGCATGCGCATCACGAAGATGATCATCACGCCGGCGAGCAGGTACGAGACGATGATGGCCGGACCGGCTGCGGCGATACCCACTCCGGAACCGAGGAACAGGCCCGCGCCGATGGCGGAGCCGAGTCCCATCATGGTCAGATGGCGGACCTTCAGGCCGCTCCCGAGATGTTCGGCCTCGGACGCGGGCCGCTGGGTTTCACTCACAGTTTCTCGGTTCCGAATCTGTTGTGGGTGCAGAGTCAGTCGTTGGCGTGCAGAGCCGCGTTCAGTTCGACTCCGCTGCCCTTGTTCGGCACGACCTCGACCGCGCCGCTCACCGAGTTGCGTCGCAGCAGGAGGTTGGACGCGCCGCTGAGGGTCGCGGCCTTGACGACGGTGCCGTCAGGGCCGGTGACCTTGGTACCGGCGGTGACGTACAGGCCGGCCTCGACGATGCAGTCGTCGCCGAGCGAGATGCCCACGCCCGCGTTCGCACCGAGCAGGCAGCGCTTGCCGACGGAGATGACCTCCTTGCCGCCACCGGAGAGGGTGCCCATGATCGAGGCGCCTCCACCGACGTCGGAACCGTCGTCGACGACGACACCCGCGGAAATGCGGCCCTCGACCATCGAGTTGCCGAGCGTGCCGGCGTTGAAGTTGACGAAGCCCTCGTGCATCACGGTGGTGCCGGACGCGAGGTGCGCACCGAGGCGGACGCGGTCGGCGTCGGCGATGCGGACACCGGCCGGAACGACGTAGTCGACCATGCGGGGGAACTTGTCGACACCGAAGACCGTCACCGGTCCGCGGATGCGCAGACGGGAGCGCACGGTCTCGAAGTTCTCGAGCGAGCACGGGCCGTAGTTGGTCCACACGACGTTCGCGAGCATGCCGAAGATGCCGTCGAGGCTGAGCCCGTGCGGCTGGACGAGACGGTGCGACAGCAGGTGCAGGCGCAGGTAGACATCGTGAGTGTCGACGGGCGGCTTCGACAGGTCCGCGATGTCGGTGCGCACCACGACCTGCTGGACCTCGCGCGCCTCGTCGTGACCGGCGAGCAGGGCGAGATCGGACGGGATGTCCGTGCCCTCGAGTCGCGTCGTTCCGGTTTCGCTCGGCTCGCCGAGGGCGGGTGCCGGGTACCACGTGTCGAGGACGGTCCCGTCCTCCGTGATGTTCGCGATGCCTACTGCTGATGCTCCGTGTGCACTCACGGGTGAGAAGCGTACGCGAGGCGGTCCTGCGCCTGTGTCCCCCCTGAGAAAATCGTGTGCGGGGTCTGAGGAGCAGGCGCGTTTCGTATCGTGCAGGTATGCCCGTACCGCAGCTGGACCTGCACGCCGACCCCGTCGAACTGACCGCCGCGCTCGTCGACATCCCGAGCGTGTCGCAGAACGAGACGCTCATCGCCGACGCCGTGGAGACGGCCCTGCGCGAGCAGACCGACGGCTTCGAGGTCGTGCGCAACGGCAACTGTGTCCTGGCGCGGACGAACCGCGGACTCGGCAGCCGTGTGATGCTCGCCGGCCACCTCGACACCGTCCCGATCGCCGACAACGTGCCGTCGCGGCGCGACGGCGACCTGATGTGGGGCTGCGGCACCTCCGACATGAAGGCCGGCGACGCCGTCTTCCTGCACCTCGCCGCGACCGTCACCGATCTCGCTCACGACCTGACGATCGTGATGTACGACTGCGAGGAGATCGCGGCCGCGTACAACGGGCTCGGACGGATCGAGACCGAACTGCGCGACTGGCTCGACGCGGACGTCGCGATCCTCGGCGAACCCACCTCGGGTGAGATCGAGGCCGGTTGCCAGGGCACCCTGCGGGTGCGCATCACGACCGACGGTGTGCGGGCGCATTCGGCGCGCTCCTGGCTCGGCGACAACGCGATCCACAAGCTCGCTCCCGTGCTCGACCGTCTGGCCCGCTACGAGGCACGGTCGGTCGACATCGACGGTTGTGTGTACCGGGAAGGACTGTCGGCCGTGCACATCGAGGGCGGTGTCGCCGGCAACGTGGTGCCCGACGCCGCTGCGCTCGACGTGAACTTCCGGTTCGCCCCGGATCGCAGCCCCGACGACGCACTCGCGCACGTCCGCGAGGTCTTCGACGGTCTCGCGATCTCGATGGAACTCACCGACATGTCACCCGGCGCGCTGCCCGGACTGTCGAACCCGGCCGCGGCGGCGCTCGTCGAGGCCGCGGGCGGGAAGTTCCGGGCCAAGTACGGCTGGACCGACGTCTCGCGGTTCGCCGCGCTGGGGATCCCGGCTGTCAACTACGGGCCGGGCGACCCGAACCTCGCGCACAAGCGCGACGAGCACGTCGAGGTCGGGCGGATCACCGAGGTGACCTCCGTTCTGCGCTCCTATCTCACCCGATAACGTGGCCGCCATGTCCGGCGACAACTCCTCCTCCGAACGCGGCTCCCGGCGCGAGGTCGTGCACCAGGGCCCGGTGCAACTGCGCGGCTCTCTCGCCCGCGAGGCGACGACGATGGACCAGCGGCTGCTCGATCGCCGCGGCCCGTCCGACTGGGTGCACACCGATCCGTGGCGTGTGCTGCGGATCCAGAGCGAGTTCGTCGAAGGCTTCGGTGCGCTCGCCGAGGTGCCCCGCGCCGTCACCGTCTTCGGATCGGCGCGCACCCCGGCCGGTCACGAGGAGTACGAGATCGGCCGCGAGCTCGGCGCCGCACTCGTCCATGCCGGATACGCCGTCGTCACCGGTGGCGGTCCGGGCGCGATGGAGGCGGCCAACCGCGGTGCCAGCGAGGCCGGGGGACTGTCGATCGGACTGGGGATCGAGCTGCCCTTCGAACAGGGCCTCAACGAGTGGGTCGATCTCGGCCTGAACTTCCGGTACTTCTTCGCGCGCAAGACGATGTTCGTGAAGTACTCGCAGGCGTTCGTGTGCCTGCCCGGGGGTTTCGGGACGCTCGACGAGCTGTTCGAGGCACTGACCCTCGTGCAGACCCGCAAGATCACGCAGTTCCCGATCGTGCTGTTCGGTTCGGAGTACTGGAACGGTCTGGTGGGCTGGCTGCGCGAGACCCTGGTCCGCGGCGGCAAGATCTCGCCCGCCGACCTCGACCTGCTCTTCGTCACCGACAGCGTCGAGGAGACGGTGGACATCATCCTCGAGGCGCATCGCGGCGAGGACGAGAACGAACTGTACGGAAACGGGAGTGGATGGTAACCGAAGCTCTGTCGGTCTGTGTGTACTGCGCGTCGGGCCCTGTCGACCAGAAGTTCCTCGAACTCGCCGCCGCTGTCGGTACCGAGATAGGCCGACGGGGCTGGCAGCTGGTCTCCGGCGGCGGCAACGTATCGATGATGGGCGCGGTCGCCGACGCGGCCCGCGCGGCCGGCGCGCACACGATCGGGGTCATTCCGAAGGCACTCGTGCACCGCGAGGTCGCGGACGTCGACGCCGACGAGTTGATCGTCACCGAGACGATGCGCGAGCGCAAACGCATCATGGAGGACCGCGCCAACGCCTTCCTGACCCTGCCCGGCGGCATCGGAACCCTCGAGGAACTGTTCGAGACGTGGACCGCGGGGTATCTCGGTATGCATGACAAGCCGGTCGTCCTGCTCGATCCCACGGGCCACTTCGACGGCCTGCTCGGCTGGCTCGGGTCGATGGTCGACACCGGCTTCGTCGCACAACGCGCACTCGACGGTCTCGCGGTCACCACCGACCTCGCCGACGCGCTCGACCGTTGCGCTGCGCCGTACGCGACGGTCTGAGGTGTTCCACTTCGCCGCGCGCTTATCTACTCTTCGGTAAGTTCGGGGGAACGCCGTGGGTGTCGCCCGAGCGAGCCCGCCCGTCCCCAACGTCGCCGTGAGGAAATCTGTCGTGACCACTCGATCCGATGGAGGCAATGTCCCCGTCGTGTCCCTGCCCGGACTCGTCTCGAAACTGCCCCGGATGGCTACCGATCTCCCCATCGTGCTGCGCGGAGCAGCCGGGATGACCCGGAAGCCGACCGCCCGCGAGACGATCGGGTCGGTCTTCCAGAAGCTCGCCGAGCGTCACCCGGAGCGGCCCTTCATCCGGTTCGAGGGAGCCTCCATCGGGTACGGCGAGGCCAACGCGCAGGTCAACCGGTACGCAGCGGTGCTCGCCGATCGCGGTGTCGGCATGGGCGACGTCGTGGGCATCCTCATGGGCAACCGGCCCGAGACCCTGCTGGTCGCGCTGGCCGCGGTCAAGCTCGGTGCGGCCGCCGGCATGCTCAACATCAACCAGCGTGGTGAGGTGCTCGAGCACAGCCTGTCGCTGCTCGACAGCGCCGCCCTCGTGATCGGGGAGGAGTGCGAGGAGGCCGTCGACTCTCTCGGTGGCGAGCCGCAGGCCCGCACCGTGCTGCGCTTCGACGATCTCGACACCGCCGCCCGCGACGCCGACGCGTCGAATCCCGCAGTCACCGAGGAGCTGCAAGCGTCCGAGACGGCCTACTACATCTTCACCTCCGGCACGACAGGACTGCCGAAGGCCAGCCGCATGACGCACTTCCGGTGGCTGAAGTCGATGTCGGGCCTGGGCAGCCTCGGCGTGCGCCTGCGCCGGACCGACGTCCTGTACTCCTGCCTGCCGCTCTATCACAACAACGCCCTCACGGTCGCGTTGTCCTCGGTGCTCGCCGCCGGCGCCACGCTCGGGCTCGGCCGGAAGTTCTCGGCGTCCAACTTCTGGAACGACGCGGAGCGCAACGGCGCCACGACCTTCATCTACATCGGCGAGATCTGCCGCTACCTGCTCAACCAGCCGCCGCGGGAGGACGACGCCGACCACGGGATCCGCCTCGCCGTCGGCAACGGTCTGCGCGCAGAACTGTGGGACGAGTTCACCGAACGCTTCGGTATCGACCGCGTCGCGGAGTTCTACGGTGCGAGCGAATGCAACATCGCCTTCATCAACGCGCTCGACCAGAAGCGCACCGCCGGCATCTGCCCGCTGCCCTACGCCGTCGTCGAGTACGACCCCGATTCGGGCCAGGCACGTCGCGGCGACGACGGCCGGTTGAAGAAGGTCGGCAAGGGCGAGGTCGGACTGCTCCTCGCGAAGGTCACCTCCCGCGCACCCTTCGACGGGTACACCGATCCCGAGGCCACCGAGAAGAAGCTGCTCCGCGACGCGATCTCCGACGGCGACGTCTGGTTCGACACCGGCGACCTCGTCCGCAACCAGGGCTGGATGCACGTCGCGTTCGTCGACCGGCTCGGCGACACCTTCCGGTGGAAGGGCGAGAACGTCGCGACCACGCAGGTCGAAGCCGCGGTGTCGTCGCACGAGACGATCGCCGAGGCCGTCGTCTACGGCGTCGAGGTCGACGGGGCCGACGGCCGCACCGGGATGGCCGCGATCACCTTGAAGGAGGGCGCCGAGCTCGACGGAGCGGCGCTCGCGAAGTCGCTGCACGACGCGTTGCCGGACTACGCGGTTCCGCTGTTCGTCCGCATCGTCGACGAGCTCGAGTACACGACGACCTTCAAGAGCAGGAAGGTCGATCTGCGCAAGCAGGGCTACAGCGAGACCGGTGAGGACGAGGTGTACGTCCTCGCGAGTCGCAGCGAGGGTTACCGGCCGATCTTCGACGGCTTCGTCGACGGCGTCGCGCGAGGAGAATTGCCCGGTCGCTGAGCATGTCAGGATGGGATCATGAGCGGCCCCGCGACCGATGTCGACGAGCAGACCCCCGTGACCCGTCCCGGTCCGGCACCGTCCACCCTGTGCGGGCGCCCCGTCGCCACCGACAGGGCGCTCGTCATGGCGATCGTCAACCGCACCCCGGACTCGTTCTACGACCGGGGAGCGACCTTCGAGGACGACATGGCGCTCGCGGCCGTCGACCGCGCAGTGGCCGAGGGTGCCGACCTCGTCGACATCGGCGGGGTGAAGGCCGGGCCGGGTGAGGTCGTCGACAGCGACGAGGAGATCCGGCGCGTCGTGCCGTTCGTCGCCGCGATCCGCGAGCGCTATCCGGATGTGCTCATCAGCGTCGACACCTGGCGCAGCGAGGTCGCGCGTCGCGCTGTGGGCGAAGGCGCCGATCTGATCAACGACACGTGGGCCGGTGCCGATCCCGAGCTCGTCGCGGTCGCCGCGGAACTCGGGGCCGGCATCGTCTGCTCCCACACGGGCGGCGCCGTCCCGCGCACCCGCCCGCACCGTGTGCGGTACACCGACGTCGTCGGGGAGGTGGTGCGGGAGGTCGTCGCGGCCGCGGATGCCGCCGCCCGCGCCGGCGTCGCGAGCGACTCGATCCTCATCGACCCGACCCACGATTTCGGAAAGAACACCCATCACGGACTCGCTCTGTTGCGGCACGTGGACGTTCTTGTAAAAACCGGGTGGCCTGTGCTTATGGCGCTGAGCAACAAGGACTTCGTGGGGGAGACTCTGGGAGTCGAACTCGCCGACCGGTTGGAGGGCACATTGGCAGCGACAGCTCTGGCGGCAGCGGCCGGCGCACGAATGTTCCGGGTACACGAGGTGGCAGCCACACGTCGGGTGGTCGACATGGTCGCGGCGATCGCGGGCACACGCCCGCCGGCGCGCACGGTGAGGGGGTTGGCATGAGTGCACCTGCACGCACGTGGAACGAAGCCAACAGCTGGGATCGGCCCGCCTGGGCGATCGACGAGCTGATCGCGGCCAAGGCCGGCCGCACAGTGACCGTGGTGCTGCCCGCCCTCAACGAGGAGGAGACCGTCGCGAGTGTGATCGACACGATCCATCCGCTGCTCGGGGGTCTCGTGGACGAACTGGTGGTCCTCGATTCGGGTTCCACCGACGAGACCGCCACCCGGGCGCGGGCGGCGGGTGCCCGTGTCATGTCCAGGGAGGAAGCGGTGCCGGGCATCGAACCGGTCCCCGGCAAGGGGGAGGTGCTGTGGCGGTCGCTCGCGGCGACCTCCGGCGACATCATCGCCTTCGTCGACTCCGATCTGATCGATCCCGATCCGGCCTTCGTGCCGAAACTGCTCGGACCCCTGCTGCTCGGCGACGGTGTGCACCTCGTCAAGGGGTACTACCGGCGCCCGCTGCGCACCGGTGGGGGCGAGGACGCCCACGGAGGTGGCCGCGTCACCGAGCTTGTCGCACGGCCGCTGCTCGCGGCACTGCGACCGGAGCTGACCTGCGTGCTGCAACCGCTCGGCGGTGAGTACGCGGGGACGCGGGAACTGCTCGAGTCGGTCCCGTTCGCACCGGGTTACGGGGTGGAGATCGGGTTGCTGCTCGACACCTACGACCGGTTCGGTCTCCACGCGATCGCGCAGGTCAACCTCGGGGTCCGCAAGCACCGCAACCGGCCGCTGTCCGAACTCGGGGCGATGAGCCGGCAGATCGTGGGCACGATGCTCGCGCGCTGCGGGATCCCCGATTCGGGTGCGCCGCTCACCCAGTTCCTGGTGGAGGGCGATGCGTTCGTGCCGTTCGACACCTCCGTCGATCTCACCGACCGCCCCCCGATGGCGACGGTCACCGGCTGACCCGACCGTCCGGCACCGGTCCCGGCCGGTGTCGGCCGCTCGTGCCAAGATCGGAGCATGCTCACGGTTCTGCTGTACGTGCTCGTGATGGCGGGCGTCGCCGCGGTGCTGTTCTTCGTCGCGAGCGCCGTCTTCGGCCGGGGCGAGACGTTGGCGCCGCTGCCTCCGGGCACCACCGTCACGGTGTTGCCGGCCACCGACGTCACCGGCACCGACATCCGCGACCTGCGGTTCCAACAGACCGTTCGGGGTTACAAGATGAGCGAGGTCGACTGGGCACTCGATCGTCTCGCCCGCGAGGTCGACGATCTGCGGGTCCGCCTCGCCGACGCCGAGGCCCGCGCAGAGGAGCCGCCGGTCGACGGCACCGGAAAGGGCGACGGCACCGGAAAGGGCGACGGCACCGGAAAGTGCGGCGGAGCAGAGGACGTCGGAGCAGAGGACGTCGGAGCAGCCGACGTCGATGGGGAGAACGTCGCCGAGCGGGCTTCGTCGGAGTCGACGGGGGAGTCACGATGACGGCAGACGGGCAGGGTCCCGTAACCGATACCGACGGGCAGGGGCCCGTAACCGATACCGACGACCGCGTGCGGTGCCCGTGGGCCGTCGACGGTCCCGGTTCGTCGCTCTACCGCGACTATCACGACTACGAGTGGGGTCGGCCGCTCCACGGCCGCGACGAGATGTTCGAGCGGCTCTCCCTCGAGGCATTCCAGTCGGGACTGTCGTGGCTGACGATCCTGCGCAAGCGGGAGGCCTTCCGCGCGGCTTTCCACGGCTTCGACGTCGAGGCGGTCGCCCACTTCACGGAGGCCGACGTCGAGAGGTTGCTTGCCGACTCCGGCATCGTGCGCAACCGCCGCAAGATCGAGGCGGTGATCGCCAACGCGCGGGCCGTGCTCGAACTGTCCACCGATCTCGACGAGCTGCTGTGGTCGTTCGCACCGCCGCGACGCGCGCGACGTTCGGTAACGGTCGAGGAGATTCCGGCGGTGACGCCGGAGTCCACGGCGATGGCCCGTGAGCTGAAGCGCCACGGCTTCCGTTTTGTGGGCCCTACCACTGCGTATGCGCTGATGCAAGCTACCGGAATGGTCGACGATCACCTCGAATCGTGCTGGGTGTCACTCGACTCGTAGAACCCGGAGGAGTGTCTTACCCAGGAGTCAGCTACGCGCACGTATTCCGGATAGGGAAGAATGAGAAGGTGCGCGTCGCCGCGACCGGCGATGCAACCACACGGTAACCCACGCGCCCGGCGGTCGGGTGCAGATTTGGAGGGAGCAGAGGATGGCGGCCATGAAGCCCCGGACCGGGGACGGTCCCCTCGAAGCAACCAAAGAGGGACGAGGAATCGTCATGAGGGTTCCACTCGAGGGCGGCGGACGTCTGGTCGTCGAGCTCACGCCGGAAGAGGCTGCGGCACTCGGCGACGAACTCAAGAGTGTCACCAGCTGATCGGCCCCTCTCAGGGCACTCCGGGCCCCGCGCTCCTCGGCGCGCGGGGCCCGGTGTCGTCCTGAGAGCAGGATCGGAGGCGCGATGCTCGCCGACGTGATCGATCTTCTCGCGTGCCCTAACTGCGAGTCCGCGCTCGACCTCGACGACAACGTCGTGGTGTGCGATCGCGGGCACAGCTTCGACGTCGCACGCCAGGGCTACGTGTCGCTGCTCGCCGGCGGTTCGACGCCGTTCACCGGCGACACCGCCGACATGATCGCGGCCCGCGCCGATTTCCTCGGTGCCGGGCACTACGACCCGATCCGGCGCGCGGTGGCCGACGCATGCCTCGACACCGCCGATACGGTGGACACCGATGCGGTAGTCGCAGCCGCCGGCGCTGCGATCCTCGAGGTCGGGGCCGGTACGGGACAGTACCTCGCGTCCGTGCTCGACGCCCTGCCGGCGGCGCGCGGCATCGGGCTCGACGTCTCCAAGCCCGCGGTGCGGCGCATCGCCCGCAGTCATCCCCGGACCGGAGCGATCCTCGCCGATGCGTGGCAACGACTGCCTGTGAAGTCGGCATCGCTCACCCACGTGCTGTCGGTGTTCGCGCCCCGCAACGCCGCCGAGAGTCATCGCGTGCTCGTCCCCGGAGGCACGCTCGTCGTTGCTACACCCACCTCGGAGCATCTGCGCGAACTGGTCGCGTTGCCCGGCATGGTGAGTGTGGACGACCGGAAGACGGAGCGGCTCTCGTCCGCGCTGTCGGGACGTTTCGAGCGAACGGGACGGACGGATGTGCGCTTCACGGCCGCACTCCCGTGCGAGGCGCTCGGTCTCGTCGCGGGGATGGGACCGTCCGCCCATCATGTGACGTCCGACCGGCGTGCGGAGTTGCTGGCCTCCCTGCCCGATCCGTTCGAGGTGACGGTCTCGGTCACCGTCACCTCGTGGCGACGGGTCGAGACGGCCGACGAACCTAGCGCGTCGTGAGCACCTGCTGGTAGACGGCGACGGTCTGGCGGGCGATCTGCGCCCACGAGAACTCGTTGACAGCGCGGTCGCGTCCGGCCCGGCCCCACCGGGCGGCACGGTCGCGGTCGCGCGCGACGTCGTCGATCGCATCGGCGAGCGCACGCTCGTAGGTCTCGATGTCGAAGGCGTCGTAGTGCACCAGTCGCCCGGTGACCCCGTCCTGCACGACCTCCGGGATGCCTCCGACGTCGGACGCCACCACGGCGGTCTCGCAGGCCATCGCCTCGAGGTTGACGATCCCCAGCGGCTCGTACACCGACGGACAGACGAAAACCGTTGCAATCGAGAGTAGTTCGCGGACCGATTCGGTGGGCAGCATCTCGCGTACCCAGTGCACCCCGTCACGGGCGTCCTGCAGGGCGGTCACCGCCCGTTCGGTCTCCGCGGCGATCTCGGGGGTGTCGGGCGCGCCGGCACACAGGACGAGCTGGATGTCGGGGTCGAGATGGTGCGCCGCGGCGATCAGGTGCCCGACGCCCTTCTGCCGGGTGATGCGGCCGACGAACACGACGATCGGACGATCCGGATCGAGACCGATGCGGGTGACGACGGACTCGTGGCCGGGCTCGGCCGGGCCCGGATGCCAGACGGTGGTGTCGATCCCGTTGCGCACCACGTGGACCCGAGCGGGATCGACGAACGGATAGGCGTCGAGCACGTCGAGGCGCATCCCGTCGCTGACCGCGATGATCGCGTCGGCGTACCGGACGGCGTTGCGCTCGGACCAGGAGGAGATGCGATAACCGCCCCCGAGTTGCTCGGCCTTCCACGGCCGTCGGGGCTCGAGGGAGTGCGCGGTGAGGATGTGCGGGACGTCGTGGAGTTCGGCGGCCAGATGACCGGCCAGTCCGGTGTACCAGGTGTGCGAGTGCACCACGTCGACTCCGGCCGCGGCGTGCGCCATGCGCAACCCGGCCGACAGGGTCGTCAGGGCAGGATTGGCATCGCGCAGTGCCGGGTCGGGGGAGTGCACGAACGCGGTATCGCGCGGTGCGCCCGTGCAGTGCACGTCGACCTCGACCAGTCGACGCAGTTGTTCGACGAGTTCGGTGACGTGGACCCCGGCCCCGCCGTACACCTCAGGCGGATACTCCCGCGTCATCATTGCCACCCTCACCGCCTCAAAGTAGCGGGCCGCGCAGGTTCCGGCCACCCGGCCCCGACACTCCGAAGGGCGTCGAGATCGCGCTTCGCTGGCGGCGGCCTGGGTCGGGGGATAGGTTGAAGCGTGTGAGGAGCCAGCCCCATGTGCTTGGAATCGTTCTCGCCGGCGGCGAGGGCAAACGTCTGTATCCGCTGACCGCGGACAGAGCCAAGCCGGCAGTGCCGTTCGGGGGCGCATACCGCCTCATCGATTTCGTGCTCAGCAATCTCGTGAATGCCGGTTACCTGCGCATCTGCGTTCTCACGCAGTACAAGTCGCACTCCCTCGACCGGCACATCTCGCAGACCTGGCGCCTCTCCGGCTTCACCGGTGAGTACATCACCCCGGTGCCGGCCCAGCAGCGGCTCGGTCCACGCTGGTACACCGGCAGCGCCGACGCGATCCTGCAGTCGCTCAACCTGGTCTACGACGAGGATCCCGAGTACATCGTGGTCTTCGGCGCCGACCACGTGTACCGGATGGACCCCGAGCAGATGGTGCGCCAGCACATCGAGTCGGGCGCCGGTGTCACCGTCGCCGGTATCCGCGTCCCGCGCAGCGAGGCATTCGCGTTCGGCTGCATCGACAGCGACGAGAGCGGCAGGATCACCCAGTTCCTCGAGAAGCCCGCTCATCCGCCCGGGACACCCGACGACCCCAACGTCACGTTCGCGTCCATGGGTAACTACGTCTTCACCACGAAGGTCCTCGTCGAGGCGCTGCGGGCCGACTCGGAGAATCCCGACTCCGACCACGACATGGGGGGCGACATCATCCCCGCGCTCGTCGAGCGGGGCGAGGCTCACGTCTACGATTTCAACGACAACGTCGTCCCGGGCGCGACCGAACGCGATCGTGCCTACTGGCGCGACGTCGGTACGCTCGACGCCTTCTACGACGCTCACATGGACCTCGTGTCGGTCCACCCGATCTTCAATCTCTACAACCGGCGCTGGCCCATCCGCGGTGCCGCCGAGAACCTGCCGCCCGCGAAGTTCGTGCAGGGCGGTCTGGCGCAGGAGTCGATCGTCGGCGCCGGCAGCATCCTGTCGGCCGCCACGGTCCGCAACTCGGTGCTCAGCTCGAACGTCATGGTCGACGACGGCGCGACCGTCGAGGGCAGCGTGCTCATGCCCGGTGTGCGCATCGGCAAGGGTGCGGTCGTGCGACGAGCGATCCTCGACAAGAACGTCGTCGTCGGCGACGGCGAGATCATCGGCGTCGACCTCGAGCGCGACCGTCAGCGGTTCGCGGTGAGCAACGGCGGTGTCGTCGCCATCGGCAAGGGCATCTGGATCTGAGAGCGTGCTGCCCGCCCGGAGGCGGCTGCGCGGATCAGCTGAGGCGCACCGCGCAGAGCAGGCCGTCGCCGAGCGGCAGGACCACCGGAGCGAGACGCTCGTCGTCGGACACCGCGCGGGTCGCCTCGCGAACCGCGAGCACCGTTGCGTCGCGGGCAGCGGGGTCGGCGACGCGTCCGTCGAGCAGGGCGTTGTGCAGCACGATCACCCCACCCGGCCGGAGCAGACGCACCCCTTCGCGCACGAAGTGCGGATGGTCGGCCGGGGTCGCATCGACGAAGACCATGTCGTAGCCGGAGTCGGCGAGTCGCGGCAGCACGTCCAGCGCGCGGCCGTTGATGAGCCGGGTGCGCGACGCCACGACACCCGCCTCGCGGAAGGCGATCTTCGCGGCCCGCTGATGCTCCGGCTCGCTGTCGATGGTGGTGAGCACGCCGTCCTCGCGGAGGCCGTGCAGCAACCACAGTCCGCTCACACCCGCACCGGTCCCGATCTCCACTACCGTCCTGGCGTCGAGCATGCGGGCGAACATCGCGAGGGCGGCTCCGACGGAGGGGGACACCGGGTCGGCGCCCAGATCTTCGGCACGGTCACGCGCCGCGGCGAGCTCGTCGTCCTCGACGACGATGTTCTCGGCGTGGGTCAGGATGCGATCGGCGTTGGTCTGCACCTCACTGAGGCTATCCTCGGCGATTCGTTCGCGCAGGCAGGCGCGCACGGAGTGGTGCCGCCAGTTGTGTGATTCAGGCGGATGACCACGCCCGAACCGATTTTCTCAGGGACGTTTCAGGTTACTCATACGGCGGCCACATCGCCTCGAGGAAAACTGACAATCGGCGAACCGGACGATCGCACCGGTTCACGACTTCGAGGACGCACCGCTCTCGGGGAACGCTCCTGTGAAGGAATATTCCCTGCAGATCGAGTGTTGATAGGCCCTGAAGCCAGTACCACTGCGGTCCCGACGAGGAGGATCCACCGATCCACATGACCCGAGCCCACACTGTTCCCGAGAACGACGCCTCGGCGCTCGAGGCGGACCTGAGCGGCACCGCGGCGCTCGAGGCGGACCTGAGCGGCACCGCGGCGTTCGACGCCACCGGGGACCACGCGGCCATGCCGTCGTGGGACGAACTCGTTCGTGAGCACGGCGACCGCGTCTACCGCCTCGCCTACCGTCTTTCCGGCAACGCCCAGGACGCCGAGGATCTCACGCAGGAGACCTTCATCCGCGTCTTCCGGTCGTTGCAGAACTACCAGCCCGGCACTTTCGAGGGTTGGTTGCATCGCATCACCACGAACCTCTTCCTGGACATGGTGCGCCGCCGGAACCGCATCCGGATGGAAGCGCTCCCGGAGGACTACGATCGTGTACCGGCCGCAGGGCCGAACCCCGAGGAGATCTACCACGACGCGCGTCTCGGCGCCGACCTGCAGTCCGCTCTGGACTCGCTCGGACCCGAGTACCGTGCCGCGGTGGTGCTCTGTGACATCGAAGGTCTGTCCTACGAGGAGATCGGTGCCACACTGGGGGTGAAACTCGGTACGGTGCGTAGTCGTATCCACCGAGGCCGCCAGGCACTCCGCGAGTACCTGCGCGAGCATGGAAAGGTCGAAAACGGTCGCGTCGATGCGGGGTAGCCGCCGGGAGGTAGTGATGACGATGGTGCAACCACCTCGCAGGTTCGGCTCCACGGAACACCTCGCCAGCGAGGCAATTGCCGCATTCGTCGACGGCGAACTGCGCATGGCGGCCTACATGCGGGCCGCCCAGCATCTGTCGATGTGTCCGGAGTGTGCCGCCGAGGTCGAAGCCCAGCAGCAGGCCCGCCACGCACTGCGGTCCGCTGCCGATCACATACCGCGTATGCCGAGTTCACTGCGCGGTACGCTCAGCAACATCCCGTCCCACCTGTGCGACCCGACCCCCCGCCCTCAGGCGGAGGAAGGCTTCGCCGCGCGCCGCTGGTCGATTCTCCGGCGCCGGTGACCGGACGGGCGGTAACAGGTGATCCGATGCCATCGGTGATACTGGGCTGCGTGACGGACCTAGACGGGGGAGACGGGCACGCGTGACGGCCGAATCTGCGCAGCACACCGGACGGCGGGGCGGCGACGATCGTCGTCGCGACGACGAGCTGCCCCATGCCTCGTCGGGTAAGGACTCCTCGGGCGGAGACTCGTCCGGCAGAGGCTCGTCCGGCAACGCCTCGTCGGGTCTCCCCGACGGAGCGATCGCGCGCCCCGACGACGCTCCCCGTCTCGAACCGCGGCCCGTCTACCGGCCCACCGTCGACCCGGCATCGGCCCGTGTCTTCGGGCGCCCGGCCGGCGCCGCGGGTTCGTTCGACTCCTCGGCCCATCCCCGCGTCGTCGACCCGCGCGTCCAGCAGGCACCTCCGACCGATGCGATCCTGGCCGAGGCCTACGGACGGCCGTCCGACGTCGACGAGACGCTCCAGCGTCCCCCTTCGCAGCCCGCGGCCGAGACCGAGGACGACACCGAACCCGATCCCTGGCGCGACCCCGACTCAGCGGTGCGGCTCGGTCCGCCCCTGGCCGGGCAGACCGAGGAGAAGGAACTTCCTCCGGCTCCCGGACTGACCCTGCGTGAGGTGTTGTTCGACCGCCGCGTCCAACCCCGCGCACTCGCGACCCTGGCCGCTGTGGCTGTCGTGATCGGCATGGTCGGCGGACTCGTCGTCGCGCTCGCGACCGCCGACAACGGTTCGCTGACCAGTCGCGGAGTGACGCTGAGCCAGTCGGGTCCCGACGAGGAACTGCCCACCGGCGCGGTCGCGCGTGTCGCCGACACCGTGCTGCCCGCGGTCGTCTCCATCCAGACCACCGTCGGCGGCGACGCCGGCACCGGCTCGGGCGTGGTGATCGACGGTGCCGGTTACATCGTCACCAACAACCACGTCGTTTCGATGGCCGCCGGCAATCCCGATGCGAAGGTACAGGTCACCTTCGATGACGGCACGAAGGTGCCCGCCTCGATCGTCGGACGCGACATCAAGACCGACTTGGCCGTGCTCGCCGTCGAGAACGTCGACAACCTGGTCGTCGCCGAGCTGGGCCGCTCCGAGGACGTCCAGGTGGGCGAGGACGTCGTCGCGGTCGGTTCGCCGCTCGGCCTGAGCAAGACCGTCACCCGCGGCATCGTCAGCGCGCTGCACCGGCCCATGCGGCTCAGCGGGCAGGGCACCGACACCGACGCGGTGATCGACGCCGTCCAGACCGACGCTTCGATCAACCCCGGCAACTCCGGCGGCCCCCTCATCGACATGGAGGGTCGCGTGATCGGTATCAATTCCGCGATCAAGTCGGAGACCGGCGGTTCGGTGGGCCTGGGCTTCGCGATCCCCATCGACGACGTCACCGAGGTGGCGCAGGAGCTGATCCGCACCGGCGAGATGCGGCACCCGGACATCGGCGTGAACGCACGCTCGGTGGTCAACGACGTCGCGAGCGGCGCGGAGGTCGCCAACGTTCGTCAGGACAGCCCGGCCCAGCGCGCCGGCATCGTCGAGGGCGACGTCATCGTCAAGGTCGGCGCCCGCGAAGTCACCAGCGCCGACGAGCTCGTCGTGGCGGTCCAGCAGCAGGAGATCGACGAACCGATCACCGTCCAGCTCGTGCGCAACGGCCGCCTCGTCGACGTCGAGGTCACCCCCGTCTCTGACTGAGCGGCCCCTGTCTCGGACAGAACGTCCCAGCCGTGTGATGTGACCTTCCACGTAGGTGCTGCGATCCGGACGAGACCACGTACCCTGGATGCGTGTTCGGCAACATCGGTTGGGGCGAGTTCCTGGTACTCATCGTGGCGGCCCTCGTGGTCCTCGGCCCGGAGCGCCTCCCCGGCGCCGTCTCGTGGGTGGCCAAGTCGCTGCGTCAGGTACGCGACTACGCCACGGGTGCGCGCGACCAGCTCGAGCAGGAATTCGGACCGGAGTTCGACGACCTGCGGCAACCGCTGTCCGAGCTGAACCAGCTGCGCGGCATGACACCGCGGGCCGTGATCACGAAGCATCTGCTCGACGGCGACGACTCGATCCTCACCGGCAATTTCGACAAGCCGTCCTCGGCGGCTCCGGGAACGCCCACCAACGGCGCGGCCCGGCCGAACCTGTCGAAGCCGCTCGCTCCGGACGAGAAGCCGCCGATCGATCCCGACGCCACCTGACAGCTTTCCTACGATCGAGCCCCCGCCGTGAAGCACGGCGGGGGCTCGATCGATATCGGGTTCTTACAGGTGACGCGTGGTGTCGATTCCCAGCGACATGCCGGCCAGTCCGCGCCTGCGCACGGCGAGCTTGTCGGAGATCTCCTCGAGCGCCACCGCGGGCGCCGAGTCGGGCGCCGCGAGGACGATCGGGGTACCGGAGTCGCCGGCCTCGCGCACTGCCGGGTCGAGCGGGATCTGGCCGAGCAGCGGCACCGTCGCGCCCACCGCGCGGGTGAGCCGCTCGGCGACGGCCTGACCGCCGCCGCTGCCGAAGACGTCCATTCGGGTGCCGTCGGGCAGCTCGAGCCACGACATGTTCTCCACCACGCCGGCGATGCGCTGACGCGTCTGCAGCGCGATGGAACCGGCGCGCTCGGCGACCTCGGCGGCTGCCTGCTGCGGCGTCGTCACGACGAGGATCTCGGCGTTGGGGATCAGCTGCGCGACGGAGATGGCGACGTCACCCGTGCCGGGCGGCAGGTCGAGGAGCAGGACGTCGAGGTCGCCCCAGAAGACGTCGGCGAGGAACTGCTGCAGCGCGCGGTGCAGCATCGGGCCACGCCACACCACCGGGGTGTTGCCCTCGGTGAACTGGGCGATGGAGATCGTCTTCACGTCGTGCGCGATCGGCGGCATGATCATCCGCTCGACCTGCGTGGGCTTGGCGGACGTGCCGAGCATGCGGGGGATCGAGTGACCGTAGATGTCGGCGTCGAGCACACCCACCGACAGTCCGCGCGCGGCCATCGCCGCGGCGAGATTGACGGTGACCGACGACTTGCCGACACCACCCTTGCCGGAGGCCACCGCGTAGACGCGCGTGAGCGAACCGGGCTGGGCGAACGGGATGACGGGCTCCGTGGAGTCGCCGCGCAGCGACTTGCGGAGCTCGGTGCGCTGCTCGTCGCTCATCACGTCGAGGGTCACCCGGACCTCGCCCACGCCGGCGACGTCGGCGACGGCCTTGGTGACGCGCTCCGAGATCTCGGTGCGCATGGGGCACCCGGCGGTGGTCAGATAGATCGCCACATCGACGCTGCTGTCGGCGCCGATCTCGATGCTCTTGACCATTCCGAGATCGGTGATGGGCTTGCGGATCTCCGGGTCCTGGACCCGTGCGAGCGCACTGCGGACGTCGGACTCACTGACTGCCATGACGCCCATGGTAGGCGGCACGCCGCTCGCGACGGGATACGGGTCGACGGTGACCCGACGACGGCCTCCGGTCCGGGGTGACCCGACGACGGCCTTCGGTTCGGGGTCACCCGACGACGGCCTTCGGTCCGGGGTGACCCGACGACCCTCTCCGGACCTCAGTGGATGCGGGGGAGATCCGCGGGGCTCGGGTCGATGCCGGTGGAGTAGGCCGTCGACCAGGCGAGCACGTTCGCCACGTAGGCCATCGAGTTGTTGTAGCGGTGGATCGCCTTCGTCGAGTGCGCGAGGTTGCGCATGTCGAGGCCACCGTCGCACAGGTACTTCGCGGTGGTGAGCGTCGAATCGTACAGGTTCTGGGGATCGGAGACCCCGTCGCCGTTGCCGTCGCCCGCGTACTGGTTCCACGTGGTGGGGATGAATTGCATCGGCCCGACCGCACGGTCGTAGACGGTGTCGCCGTCGAGGGCGCCGCCGTCGGTGTCGTGGATGACGGCCTGGCCGGGCAGGCTGCCGTTGAGCGGCAGTCCGATGACGGGCTCGAGCAGGTTGCCCTTGGCGTCGGCATGACCACCGTTGGCGTGTCCGGACTCGACGCGGCCGATGCCGGCGAGGAGCGTCCAGTGCATGCCGCAGGCAGGATTCTCCTCGGCGAGGATGCGCTCGGCGTTGCGGTAGGCGGCGTAGTTGATGCCGGGGATGCCGAGGGGGCCCTCGTGGAGGACCTCGGGCTCGGGTTCCGGCTGGGGGGCGGCCTTGAAGGTGCGCACGGGTGCCGGTTCGGGCTCGAGCATGATCGTCTGCACGGCGGCGACCGCTTCGGGAATCGCGTTCGCGAGGTCGGCCGAGTCGGTCGACGACGCCGTCGGCTCGGTCTCGTGGTGAGCTGCACCCATCAGCGCTCGCGGCGACGCACCCGCGGTGGTCGCGGCTGCGGCGACCAGTCCGACCGGAACGAGTCCGGTCATCGCGATGACGGAATTTCGCCGAAGCTTCGAATCCGACGGTTTGGCGTGGCGGCCCAATGGATAACCCTCCCTTGGGTGCCTCGGAACGAGACACCTTCGTTACGTGCCGGGCCGAGGTTACAGCATTCGATGCCTTTCCGTTACTCAAACGTGATGTAACGGGGTCGTATGCGTACTGCTGTGGCCCGTCCGTGCTGGTCCGGTGGGTCGGGTGGGGTGAAAGAAAAAGATGACGACACGCGTGTCGTGCGTGGCGTCACCTCACGTGTGTGCCGGGAGTTATTCGCAGAAGGCGGGCACCAGGCAGGGGAGTTCGGGCAACTCCGGCATCGGCGGCGGAGCCGGGATGTTCTGTTCGGGTGCCTGCTGAGCCGGAGTGTCGGCGGGCGCTTGCTGGGCCGGCCGAGGTGTCGCCTCCGGAGCGGGCGCGGTGACCGCCGGAGCCGGCGCGGCGGCCGCGACATCCGAGGCGTTCGGAACGGGCCGCGCCGGGATCGGAGCGAGATCGGCGGGAGCCACCTCGGCGGCCTTCGAATACGCACCGGACCAGTGCCGGACATTCGCCAGATAGTCCGGTGACGGATCGACCGACGCCACCGCCCGCGCCTCCCCGTCCGGCTCGCGCAGGTTTCCGCCCTCCGCGCACATCCGGGCACCGGCGGCCAGGGTCGCGTCGAAGATGTTCTGTGGATCGGCGGTGCCGTCCGCGTTGCCGTCCGCCGAGTACTGCTCCCACACCGCGGGGGCCAGGCGCATCGGCCCGAGCAGCCCCTCCGGGGTGACGACCGGCGCGGTCAGCGTGCCCAGGATGTCGGTGCGTCCCCCGTCCGCGTGTCCGGAGTTCAGGCGCCCGACGGCGGCGAGCAGATTCCACGGCAGGCCGCACTCGGGAGAGTCGATGGCCAGCTGCATCTCGGCCGCGCGATAGGCGTAGAAGACGAGTTCGGGGATCGCGAGCGGCCCGTCGCCGAGGGCCGCCGCACCCCCTGCCGCGGCCACGGCATCGGGCGGAAGCTGGGTGAGCGGGTCGCTCGGGCTGCGCAGCGGTTGCGCCTCGCGCACCTCGCCGGGGAGCACGCCCACCGCCGGAGCGGCGCTCGGCTCGGTCTCGGCGGACGTCGTCTCCGCCACCACCGTCGCCGACGACGCTGTCGCCGCGAGTCCGGCAGCGACGATCACCGGCATCGCCAGCGCGACCTTCCACCGCACGCGATCACCCTCCTCCGATCGTCCGTCCGACTGATGTGACGAAGGTTACAGAAGGATGTCGGGTTGTGTGCAACCGGGCGTGCCGGACAACAGGACGGGGTCCCTCAGCGACGGGGCCCGCGGGTGCGCGGAGTGCCGGCGTCGTCCTCGTTCTCGTCGTCGATCAGCAGGGCGCGCAGATCGTCGAGTTCGCGACGCAGATAGTCGCGGGTCGCGACCTCACCCACCGCGAGTCGCAGAGCCGCGAGTTCGCGTGCCAGGAACTCGGTGTCGGCCTTGGTCTGCTCGGCGCGGGCGCGATCCTCCTCGAGCGACACGCGGTCGCGGTTCTCCTGCCGGTTCTGCGCCAGCAGGATCAACGGCGCCGCATAGGCGGCCTGCGTCGAGAAGGCCAGGTTGAGAAGGATGAAGGGATAGGGATCCCACTGCAGTCCGACCGCGGCGATGTTGAGGGCGATCCACACGATGACGACGATCGTCTGGATGGCGAGATAACGGCCCGTTCCGAGGAACCGGGCGATCGACTCGCTGACCCGGCCCACCGCCTCGGCGTCGAAGTTGAAGCGGAACCTCGACGCCTGTGGGGTCTCGAGGCGCGAGCGGCCCTGCGTGCTGCGGTCACTCATCCTCGATGTCCTCCTCGCGCCAGTCCTCCGGCAGCAGATGGTCGAGCACGTCGTCGACGCTCACCGCGCCGAGCAGGTGCCCCTCGTCGTCCACCACCGGACCGCAGACCAGGTTGTACGTCGCGAAGTACCGGGTGACGGTGGTCAGGGCGTCGTCGGGGGCCAGGCGCGGCAGGTCGTCGTCGACGACCCCTCCCACCAGGCTCGCAGGCGGTTCCCGGAGCAATCGTTGCAGATGGACACAGCCGAGGTACTTGCCGGTGGGCGTCGCTGTGGGCGGCCGCACGACGAAGACCATCGACGCCAGGGCCGGACTCAGATCCGGATTACGGGCGCGGGCGAGCGCTTCGGCCACCGTGGTCGCCGGCGTCAGCACGACCGGCTCGGGGGTCATCAGACCACCGGCGGTGTCGGGGGAGTGCTCGAGCAGGCGGCGCACCGGCTCGGAGTCCTCGGGGTCCATGCGTTGCAGGAACGACTCGGCATCCGTCGCAGGCAGCTCACCGAGGAGGTCGGCGACGTCGTCGGGATCCATCGCCTCGAGCACCGCGACCGCCCGGTCGAGGCCGAGCTGGGTGAGCAGGTCGGTCTGGTCGTCGGAGGGTAGCTCCTGCACGATGTCGGCGAGGCGTTCGTCGTCGAGCGCTGCGGCGACCTCGGTGCGTCTCTTGATCGGCAGGTCGCGCAGGGCGTTCGCGACGTCCGGCGGGCGCATGTCCTCGAACTGCAGGAGCAACTGCGCGACACCCTGTCCGGGCATCGACAGTGCCTGCTGGGTGAGTCCGTGCACGTGCGGCCATTCCACGATGTGGATGGGGGAGCGGCGCGCGAGCCGGCCGCGATGGCGACGCACCGCCACGCGGGCGACGACCCAGTCGCGGGTGCGCATGAGCTCGAGCCCCAGATCCACCACGACGGCGTCGACACCCATCAGGTCCGGCAGCTCCGGGTCGTCGACGCGCACACGCGAATCGAGGACCTGACCGAGGGCGAGCACCTCCGAGGGTCGCTGCGTGAACCGGCGCAGACTGACGTTGCCGGTGACGAGGGTGACCGCGCCGGGTTCGATCGCGGTCACGCGCAGCATCGGGACGAAGATCCGCTTGCGGGTGGGCAGTTCGACGACGAGCCCCAGCGCACGAGGCGGCTGACGTCCCACTCGTATGGTCAGCACGACATCGCGGACGCGGCCGATGGACTCGCCGTCGGGGCCGAGAACGACCAGTCCGGCCAGCCGCGCGACGAAGACCTTGCTCACTGCTGCCATGATTGCCAGGCTAGAGCGTGCCCGCGCTGTTCCCGGAACTCGGAGGTCTGGTCAGGTCATGTCGTTTTCGTTCAGGCCCCGAAGATCGGTACTCGCGGTTCCCGGCAGCAGCCGGAAGATGATCGACAAGGCCAAGGGCCTTCCCGCCGACGAGATCTTCCTCGATCTCGAGGACGCGGTGTCGCCGCTGGCCAAGGAGCAGGCCCGCAGCACCATCGTCGAAGCTCTGAACGAGGACGGCTGGGGCGACCAGATCAAGGTCGTGCGCGTCAACGACTGGACCACGGACGCGACCTATCTCGACGTCGCGACGGTCGTCGGTGGTGCCGGCGCGAATCTCGACGCGATCCTGCTGCCGAAGGTGCCCGACGCGAGCCACGTGAAGGCGCTCGACCTGCTCCTCACGCAGGTCGAGAAGGCCCACGGTCTCGAGGTGGGACGGATCGGTATCGAACCGCAGATCGAGAACGCCATCGGGTTGACGAACATCAACGAGATCGCGACGGCGAGCCCGCGCGTGCAGACACTCGTGTTCGGTCCGGCAGACTTCATGGCGAGCATCAACATGCGCACCCTCGTCGTCGGTGAGCAGCCCGAGGGTTACGACGTCGGCGACGCCTACCACCACATCCTCATGACGATCCTCATGGCCGCGCGTGCGCACGGGCTGCAGGCCATCGACGGTCCCTACCTCCAGATCCGCGACGTCGACGCCTTCCGCCGGTCGGCGCAGCGCACCGCCGCCCTGGGCTTCGACGGCAAGTGGGTGCTGCACCCGAGCCAGATCGACGCGGCCAACGAGGTCTTCAGCCCCCGGCAGGAGGACTACGACAAGGCCGAGATGATCCTCGACGCCTACGAGTGGCACACCTCGGCCGAGGGCGGCGCCCGCGGTGCCGCGATGCTCGGTGACGAGATGATCGACGAGGCGAGCCGGAAGATGGCCCTCGTGATCTCCGCGAAGGGCCGGGCCGCGGGGTTGCAGCGCACCCAGAAGTTCGAGCCGCCGGCCTCCTGACGGGAACGACCAGGGAAAAGAACATATCGGGCGAACCATCGCGGCGTGCCGGTCCCTGTCGAGGCAGAATGGAGACCGGCGCCGCGACCGTCGGCGTGCATCGCGAAGGAGCCGAAACGACATGACGAATCCCCTCGGACCCGGTCGCCAGGTACCCGGTCTGCCGACACCTCCCACGGGCTGGCCCGTCGGTTCGTACCCGACCTATGCCGAGGCGCAACGGGCGGTCGACCACCTGGCCGATCAGAACTTCTCCGTCGAGGACGTCACCATCGTCGGTGTCGATCTCATGCAGGTCGAACGGGTCACCGGTCGGCTCACGTGGCCGAAGGTGATCGGCGGCGGCATCGTCTCGGGCGCATGGCTCGGCGTGTTCTTCGGTCTCCTGCTCGGCATCTTCTCCACCGACTTCCTCGGCCCGCTGCTCGTCGGCCTCGTCGGCGGCATCATCTTCGGCCTCATCTCGGCGAGCATCCCGTACGCCGCGACCCGCGGTCAGCGCGACTTCTCGTCCACCATGCAGCTCGTCGCCGGCCGCTACGACGTGCTGTGCCAGCCGCCCACCGCCGAGAAGGCGCGCGACATCCTCGCCAAGCTCGCCATCTGATCGTCTCGCGGTCGCGTGTTCGCCGAGAACGGCACTCGTCGTGATCGGCCTCGCGCCACT
This sequence comes from Rhodococcus sp. 852002-51564_SCH6189132-a, assembly GCF_001665495.1. Taxonomy (NCBI): domain Bacteria; kingdom Bacillati; phylum Actinomycetota; class Actinomycetes; order Mycobacteriales; family Nocardiaceae; genus Rhodococcus; species Rhodococcus sp. 852002-51564_SCH6189132-a. The sequence goes on along the minus strand of NZ_LZMJ01000074.1, from coordinate 7,196 downwards.
ACTGTCGATCCCATGCCCGACCTCGATTCGGTGGCCGATGCCCTCTACGCCCTCGACCCAGGAGATTTCGTGGCGGCCCGCTCCGAATTCGCGGCGCAGGCACGCGAAGCGGGCGACCGCGAGCTGACGGCGGCCATCGGCAGACTGCGCAAACCGACGGTCGCGGCCTGGATGGTCAACCTGCTCGCCCGCGAACGGGCCGACGAACTCGCGGCGTTGCTCGACATCGGATCCGCCCTGCGCACCGCGCAACGACGACTGTCCGGCAGCGAGATGCGGAAACTGTCGGAGCAGCGTCGCCGGGTGGTCGCCGCGCTCGAGCGCGACGCGGGTCGGCTCGCCGCCGACCGCGGTCGCACCGTCTCGGAGAGCGCACTGCGTGAGGTGGGGCGCACCCTCAACGCCGCGTTGTCGGATCCCGGCATCGGGGAGCAGGTCCGGCAGGGCCGGCTCGACGCGATCGTCGAGTCCGACGGTTTCGGCGACCTGTCGGCGATGCCGCTCACCGTCGTCCGCGGAGGGTCGGAGGAGGACGACGAGGACGACCGGACGGCAGCGGGCAAGTCTGCACGCAAGAGCAAGGGCGAGCGCGAACCTACGGAGCGCGAGAAGGCGGAGCAGGCGGCTCGTGAGGCGGAGATCGACGAGGCCGCTGCCGCTCTCGACTCGGCGCACAACGCGGCCGAGGAAGCGCGCGAAGCCGCGTCGGCGGCAGAGCAGGAGCTGGCCCGTCACGAGGAGGAGGTCGCCGAGCTGCGGGCGAAGCTCGAACACGCAGAGCAGCAACGCACCTTCGCGCGCCGCGCCGCCGCCGAGGCGAAGAAGCGGGTGGTCGCCGCCGAACGTGCCGTCTCGGCCGCCGAGGTCGACCTCGCCCGGACGAAGAACTGAGCTGTCAGGAATGCGCCTTCGCGTGCGCGACGAATTTGCGCTGCCAGGGCGTCTCGACCGCGCGCGGATGGTAGTGCCGCCGAACGAAGTCGACCGCCTCCTCCGGGGAGAGCCCGTCGAGGACGGCGAGGCACGCCAGTGCGGTGCCGGTGCGGCCGCGTCCACGCCCGCACGCGATCTCCACCCGCTGTCTTCCCGCGCGGATCCACGCCTCGTACAGGATGGCGAGAGCGTCCTCCGGGTCGCGTGGCGTGCGGAAGTCGGGCCAGTGGATCCACCGCGACTCCCATTCGAACGGTGCTGCCGGGGGGCGGCCGAGGAGATACACCCCGAAGTCGGGAAACGGCTCGCCGAACACCGGTCTGCGCATCCCGCGTCCCCGCACGAGTCGGCCGGAGGGCAGCTGCAGCACCCCGGTGTCTGCTGGATCCCACTCGCGTCGCACGCTGGAAACCTACCCGCCCGGAGCCGGTGTACCGAACGTCACGGCCGTTCACCCGCGGTGCAAGTTCGCGGTCGATAGTGTCGTTCCATGGGTGAGCGAACGGAACCGGAGATCAGAGTTCTGGAGTCGGAAGCCGAACTGCGGGAGGCGTCCGCGCTGTTCCGCACGGCGATGGTGGGTCTGCCCTCGTGGCCCGAGGTTCCCGACGGGACTGTGAGCCGCTACCTCGAGGCCGGCCGCACGTGGGGTGCTTTCCTCGACGGCATGCTCGTCGGGACAGTCGACGCCACGAGCGGAAATCTCACCCTGCCCGGCGGCGCCCGGGTGCCGCACGCGGCGGTCACCCACATCGGTGTGCTGCCCACCCACACGCGTCGCGGCGTGATCTCCGGACTCGTGCACCGGCAGTTGAGCGACGCGCGCGACCGCGGTGAGATCCTCGCGACGCTGCGTGCCTCCGAAGCGACCATCTACGGCCGGTTCGGCTACGGCGTCGCCTCGACTTCGGTGTCCGTCGACGTCGACGTGCGTGGTGCCGCACTGCGTCCCGACGTGCCCGAGTCCGGAGCGGTGCGTCTGCTGACCTATCCGGAGGCGTGGGACGTGCTGGCGCAGATCCATTCCCGTCATCTGCCGCCGCGCCCCGGCATGATCGATCGGTCGGAGTACTGGTGGAACTCGCGCCGGTGGCGGGCCGACTCGCTCACCGATCCGATGTACGTGGCGGTGCACGGCGAACCGGGACAGGAGGACGGTTTCGTCCGGTACCACCCCGTCGACACGCAGGGGTGGTTCACCAGTCGCAACCGCACCGTCGTGGTCGACGACTTCTTCGCCCCCTCGCCCGCGGCGTACGCCGGCCTGATCCGGTTCCTGCTCGACCTCGACCTGGTCGACACCTTGCGGTTCGCGGCACTTCCGCAGGACGACCAACTCCCGCTCATGCTCGGCGACGCGCGTGCCGTGCAATTCCGCTCGGTCTCGGACGAGACGTGGTTGCGCATCCTCGACCTCGATCGGGCGCTGTCGGCGCGGAGTTACCGAGGCTTCGGCTCGGTGACCGTGGAGGTGACCGATCCGGTGCTGACCGACAACGCCGGTGTCTTCGAGATCTCCGCCGACGGCGTGGCGCGCACCGCGGGACCGGCCGACCTGACGATCGACATCGCCGACCTCGGTGCGCTCCTGCTCGGCCGGCAGGGCTGGCACCGGATGGTCGACGCGGGGCGCGCCCGGGTGCACCGGCCCGAGGCCGTCGACACCGCTGACCTGCTGTTCTCCTGGCCCCAGGCACCCTTCTCGGGGACCTCCTTCTGACCTCGTCGTCGTGCCGATTCCGTTCCGGATGTACGCCCTGCTCGTTTTGCTACGGCTGGCCGGTACGGGCGTTATCGTCGGATCACGAGGTCCCCGATGCGAGCGGAGTCGCGCATGAGACGGTCGGGCAAGAGTCGGCGGACGAGCCGAGCGGTCACAGCTTCCGCGGCTGCTGTGCTCTTGGCGTCGGGGCTGGCCGCGTGCGGCAGCGACGACGAGGGTGTCGTCCTGTCCTTCTACACGGCCGCCGACGGTGCCGAGCAGTACGCGCAGGCCGCGGAGGTGTGCACCGCGGAGGCGGGCGGCCGATATCGCGTGCAGCAGAGGACACTTCCGAAGAACGCCGACGACCAGCGACTGCAGTTGGCGCGGCGGCTGACGGGTAACGACCCGGGGCTCGACCTCATGACCCTCGACGTCGTGTGGACGGCCGAGTTCGCCGAGGCCGGGTGGGCGCTGCCGCTGCCCGACGATGTTGCAGCTGCGGTCTCCGAGGGCACCCTCGAAGGTCCCCTCGAATCGGCGACCTGGCAGGACCGGCTGTACGCCGCACCGCTCAACACCAACACCCAGTTGCTCTGGTACCGAAAGGATCTCATGCCGGACGGGCAACCTCCGGAGACCTGGGACGAGATGATCGAGATTGCGAGCGGCCTCGCCGAGGAGGGCCGGCCGTCGTGGATCGGTGTGCAGGGCCGGCAGTACGAGGGGCTGATGGTGTGGTTCAACACCTTGCTCTCGAGCGCCGGAGGCTCGGTGGTGGGGGAGGACGGTGTCACCGTCACCCTCACCGACAACGACGCGGCGGTGACCGCGCTCGACATCATGAAGCGCGTTGCGACCGCGCCCGGCGCCGATCCCTCCCTGAACCAGGCCGACGAGGCGGCCGTCCGTCTCGGTATGGAGAGCGGGCGCACCGCGTTCCAGGTCAACTGGCCGTTCGTCCTGCCGGGCATCATGGAGAACGAGGGGGCCCTGCCCTTCATCGACGAGAACGGCAATGTCACCTCGGAGAACACCGGCAACACGGTCCTCGCCGTCGACGGTGAGCAGAATTTCCTTCCCGCGCCGTACCCCTCGGTAACCCCCGGCGAGCCCGCCCAGGTCACCATCGGCGGGTTCAACATCGCCGTCGCCCGCACGAGTACCCACCCGGATCTCGCGTTCGAAGCGATGCAGTGCCTGCGCAACGAGGAGAACCAGCGCAACAACGCCATCGGTGGCGGCGTGCCGCCGACGCTCGCGGCGCTGTACGACGACCCCGATTTCCAGGAGGCCTATCCGGCCTGGCGTGAGGTCCGCGCCGGTCTCGAGAACGCCGCGGTGCGTCCCGCTTCACCGGCCTACCAGAGCATTTCGACACTGGTGACGGCCACCCTCAACCCGGTCGACCAGATCGATCCGCCCCGCACCGTCGAGGAACTCGCCGAGCAGGTGCGCAAGGCGGTCAATTCGGAAGGACTGATCCCGTGACCGCCGTCGAATCGACACCGACCGACGAGACCCCGAAGGAACCGTCGACGAAGACGAAAGCAGCGCTGTCCGAGGGGAAGAAGGCCGAACGGCGACTCGGTCTGCTGCTCGTCGCACCCGCCGCGATCGTGATGCTCGCCGTCACGGCCTATCCGGTGGGATACGCCGTCTGGCTCAGTCTGCAGCGTTACGATCTGCGCTTCCCCGACGAACGGCGCTTCGTCGGACTGTCGAACTATGTCGCGGTGCTCAGCGACGGATTCTGGTGGCAGGCCTTCATCGTCACCTCGCTCGTCACCCTGGTCTCCGTCGCGATCGAGTTCGTGCTCGGCCTCGCGATCGCACTCGTCATGCACCGCACCATCGTCGGCAAGGGCATCGTGCGCACGGTGGTGCTGATCCCGTACGGCATCGTCACCGTCGCCGCCGCCTACAGCTGGTACTACGCGTGGACCCCGGGCACGGGCTATCTCGCGAACCTGCTGCCCGACGGCAGCGCCCCGCTCACCGACCAGATCCCGTCCCTGGCGATCATCGTGCTCGCCGAGGTGTGGAAGACCACGCCGTTCATGGCACTGCTGCTCCTCGCCGGCCTCGCACTCGTCCCCGACGATCTGCTCAAGGCGGCGCAGGTCGACGGCGCCGGAGCGTGGACACGTCTGGTGCGGATCATCGTGCCGCTGATGAAACCGACGATCCTCGTCGCCCTGCTCTTCCGCACGCTCGACGCCTTCCGCATCTTCGACAACATCTACGTCCTCACCCGCGGTGCCAACGGCACCGGATCGGTGTCGATCCTCGGTTACGACAATCTGTTCCGGGCCTTCAACCTCGGCATCGGGTCGGCGATCAGCGTCCTGATCTTCCTGTGCGTCGCGATCATCGCGTTCGTGTTCATCAAGTTGTTCGGTGCATCCGCGCCCGGCTCGGACGAAGGGGGCCGATGATGGCCGAGACCAGGAAACGGACCCTGTCGTGGTCGGCGGTGAACCTGATCGTCCTGCTCTACGCACTCGTCCCGGTGCTGTGGATCGCGAGCCTGTCGTTCAAGCCGCCCGGCACCATCCAGGACGGCCGGTTCATCCCGCAGCAGTGGACGCTCGACAACTACCGCGGCATCTTCCGCACCGACGCGTTCACGAGCGCGCTGATCAACTCCATCGGCATCGGCCTGATCGCCACGGTCATCGCGGTGATCCTCGGGACGATGGCCGCCTACGCGATCGCCCGGCTCGACTTCCCCGGTAAGAAGATTCTGGTGGGCGTGGCGCTGCTCATCGCGATGTTCCCCCAGATCTCCCTCGTCAGCCCGCTGTTCGAGATCATGCGCGGCCTCGGACTGTTCGACACGTGGGCGGCGCTGATCCTGCCCTACATCACCTTCTCGCTACCGCTCGCGATCTACACCCTGTCGGCCTTCTTCAAGGAGATCCCGTGGGAACTCGAGAAGGCCGCGAAGATGGACGGCGCGACACCGGGTCAGGCGTTCCGGAAGGTCGTGGCCCCACTCGCCGCTCCCGGCATCATCACGGCGGCGATCCTGGTGTTCATCTTCTGCTGGAACGACCTGCTGTTCGCGATCTCGCTGACCTCCACCGAGCGGTCCATCACCGCACCCGCCGCGATCGCGAACTTCACGGGTGCATCGCAGTTCGAGGAACCGACCGGCTCGATCGCGGCGGCGGCCGTCGTCATCACGATCCCGATCATCGTGTTCGTCCTGATCTTCCAACGTCGAATCGTCGCCGGACTGACCTCCGGCGCAGTGAAGGGATAACTACCGTGGCCGAGATCGTGCTCGACAAGGTGACGAAGGAATATCCGGACGGAGCGAAGGCCGTCAGCGACGTGGATCTCGAGATCGCCGACGGCGAGTTCATCATCCTCGTCGGCCCGTCCGGGTGCGGAAAATCCACGACGCTCAACATGATCGCCGGTCTCGAGGACATCTCCGACGGCGAGCTGCGCATCGCGGGTGAGCGTGTCAACGAGCGGGCACCGAAGGACCGCGACATCGCGATGGTCTTCCAGTCCTACGCGCTGTACCCGCACATGTCGGTGCGCGACAACATCGCGTTCCCGCTCACCCTCGCGAAGGTGTCCAAGGACGAGATCGCCCGCAAGGTCGACGAGGCGGCCCGGATCCTCGATCTCACACAGCATCTCGACCGCAAGCCCGCCAACCTGTCGGGCGGTCAGCGGCAACGCGTGGCCATGGGTCGTGCGATCGTGCGCAGCCCCAAGGCGTTCCTCATGGACGAGCCGCTGTCGAATCTCGACGCGAAGCTGCGCGTGCAGATGCGCACCGAGATCGCGCGCCTGCAGAAGCGTCTCGGGACCACGACGGTGTACGTCACGCACGACCAGACCGAGGCGATGACGCTCGGCGACCGCGTCGTCGTGATGCGCGGTGGGATCGTGCAGCAGGTCGGGGCGCCGCAGGAGTTGTACGACCATCCGCGGAACCTGTTCGTCGCCGGCTTCATCGGATCGCCGTCGATGAACTTCGTTCCGGGGCAGATCGAGAACGGTTCGATCCGCACCTCGTTCGGCGAGTTCCGGTTGCCCGACGAGCGGTGGGAGACCGTGCGTCGCAACAATCCGTCGCGCGAGGTGGTCGTCGGTATCCGTCCGGAGCACTTCGAGGACACCGACCTGCTCGACCCGACCCAACGGGAGACGGGCGTGACCTTCTCCGCCGAGGTCGACGTGCTCGAGTCGATGGGCTCCGACAAGTTCGCGTACTTCACGGCCGAGGGGCCGGGCGTGCACTCGAAGGACCTCGACGAACTCGCCGCCGACGCCGGTGCCGACATGTCGGCCGAATCGCTGGTCGCGCGATTGTCGGTGGAATCGCAGGCCACCAAGGGCGGGACCGTGCAGTTGTGGTTCGACAGGGCGAAGATCGCCTTGTTCGATCAGGAGACCGGCGCGAACGTCACCCTCTGATAAACCGGCTTCGGGGGGGGGGCCCCCCCCCCACACCGGGGGGGCCCCCCCCCCCCCCCGCGGGGGGGGGGGTGCGCGGGGGCGGGCGGGGGGCGCGCGGGCCCCACCGCCCCGCCCCCCC